>DASZWJ010000034.1 GCA_035546635.1 Gammaproteobacteria bacterium | reverse complement strand
GATCAAGAAATGCTCTAAATTGACGCCTTTTTTCATAAATTCACCCCTTTTCCTTAAGTTAGGTGAATTATGAGGCAACGTTGGGGTTTTTACCTTTAAATTGGGGGTCCTTCGGTTAGGTTATTTCTGAGGCAATTCGATGTGCTAGGTAATTTTGGGTTTTAATATTATTTTAATAATTAACCCATAAAATTCAGATATAGGACTATATACTCGAAAAGTATATCTTTAACTGTTCAGACAAAACTAGGTGTCTCTCATGAGCGATGAGAAAATTGCAGACAAAAAGAAAAAAAGCTTATCTTACATAAGAGTAATGGAAGAGTTGCAAAACGAGCACCTATCTCAAGATTTTGATTTGAATATGGATAATCCTCTTGAACCGTTTATGAATCTGCAAAAGTATTTATTTTCCTCGGAAACTCCTCCAGATAATTCAATAGCAAAAAATTTTATAACTGGGGATATTCTGACTCCTCATTTTCCAACCCCTGAGGATGATAACGCAGAGCAAATGGATCTGAATGCATTACAGCAATTTCTAGCTGAGGATGAGGAGGAAATTAATGAGGTTAACAAAAAGTTTAATCAAGAAAATTCTGATCTTTCTCCAGAAATGGAGCTAGAAATGATCGATAAGCAATTAGCCACATTTGGATCTAATTCACCTATATCTAACTATTTCCCAAACTTTAACGATACAGAACAAGAAATAATAACTTCCGAAGACCAAGCGGATTCGGAATTTTTTATTGATAAAGATCCTACAGCCAATCAATAACTTTTATTGATAACCTTCCGTTCCTGAAGGAATGGTATTTTGCATATAACTATTCACCACTGGACTGAAACGGTCATATTTTCCCACCGCCCATCTTACAGCCTACCCCCTTTTTAAAAGGGAGGGAGTTTCAATTTGACTTTAGCGTAGCCACTCCTTAAAGTCCACGCAACACCCAATCCCAAGGACGACCCTCATGCAAAGAGAATCACTCCATTTTGATATTGTCATCGTGGGCGCAGGTCCCGCAGGTCTTGCCTGCGCCATTCGTCTTTCGCAACTGGCAAAAACCACCGGCCGCGAACTCTCTATTGGTATATTAGAAAAAGGTGCTACAGTCGGTGCGCATATCCTCTCCGGCGCAGTACTCGATCCTATAGCTTTGAATGAATTATTACCAGAATGGCAACAGCTTGACGCTCCCTTATATACTCCCGCAACTGACGATCATTTTTTATTATTAACCGCCAAAAATAGCTGGCGGCTCCCTACGCCACCCTTGATGAAAAATCATGGTAATTATGTCATTAGTCTGGATAAACTGTGCCGTTGGTTAGGCGCACAAGCTGAAAACCTCGGGGTACAAATATTCCCCGGCTTTCCGGCAACTGAAATACTTTATACTGATACTGGCGCCGTCTGCGGTGTTCGCACCGGTGATAAAGGCATAGACAACGCGGGTCAACCCACTGACCTCTATCAACCTGGAATTGATTTATATGCCAAACAAACCGTTTTCGCCGAAGGTTGCCGCGGCTCACTCACGAAAACTTTGCTGCAACGCTTTAATCTTACCAAAAATGTCCAAGCGCAAACCTATGGCATAGGCGTCAAAGAGTTATGGGAAGTCGCTCCCAATCACCATCAACCGGGCAAAGTCATGCATACCATCGGTTGGCCGTTGGATACAAAAACTTACGGTGGTTCATTCCTGTATCATCTAGAAAATCATCTGGTAGCCGTGGGTTTTGTCGTGGGACTTGATTATAGCAATCCCTTTTTAGATCCTTATGAAGAATTGCAACGCTTTAAAACGCATCCCGCCATACGTGATACCTTTGAAAACGCTAAAAGAATCGCCTACGGCGCACGTGCGCTCAATGAAGGCGGCTGGCAATCCATTCCCAAGCTCAGTTTTCCAGGTGGATTATTAATCGGTGATAGCGCAGGATTTCTCAATGTCCCACGCATTAAAGGTATACATACCAGCATGAAATCGGGCATGATCGCTGCAGAAGCCATTTTTACCCATATAGATGACCCGCCAAACGGCGAGCTTTCAGAATATCCAACCCAACTAAAGCAATCGTGGATTGCCAGGGAATTATATGCCGCACGCAATATTCGCCCGGCTTTTCGCTGGGGCTTGTGGCCAGGCTTAGCTTATGCTGCCCTCGACACCTATGTGTTGCATGGTAAAGCACCCTGGACTCTGCAGCATCCTAAGCCAGATTACTTATGCTTAAAACCAGCCACAGTCTGCACCCCTATTCAATATCCTAAGCATGATGGTGTATTGACCTTTGACAAGTTAACTTCGGTTTTTTTATCCAATACACTGCATAATGAAAACCAGCCTTGCCACCTGCAACTTAAAGACCCAGAATTAGCCATTGCCGTCAATTTTAAAATCTATGCCTCACCCGAATCACGCTATTGTCCCGCTGCCGTTTATGAAATCCTAGATGTGGATACTAAACCACGCTTACAAATTAATTTTGCTAATTGCATACACTGCAAAACCTGTGATATTAAAGACCCTCGGCAAAATATTAACTGGGTACCACCCGAAGGCGGGGATGGGCCTAACTATACAGAAATGTGAAGAATAGCTACTTGAGGCTAACTACTTTGAGTTTCTTCCCTCCCTCTTGTGGGGAAAGGTGCCATTTAAAAGCCTTGACTTATTTCCTTCTCCCTTGCGGGAGAAGGAAATAAGTCAAGGCTGTTAGAGAAAAGAAAACATATAACCTTATAGGAGAGCCCTATGATCCAACTACAAACCAACCACGGCATTATCACCATCGAACTGGATTTCGAAAACACGCCCAAAACAGCAGAAAATTTTCAAAAGCATGCAAAAAGCGGCTACTACGACAACACCATTTTCCACCGCGTCATTGATGGCTTCATGATCCAAGGCGGCGGTTTTGATACCCGCATGCAAGAAAAAGCCAAACAACCTACTATAGAAAACGAAGCTGACCGCAGCACACCCAATAAGCGCGGCAGCATAGCTATGGCTCGCACCTCTGACCCCCATTCCGCCAGCACCCAATTTTTTATCAACGTCAAAGACAACGATTTTTTAAACTTCAGCGGCAAATCCATCAACGGCTGGGGCTATTGTGTATTTGGAACTGTCACCTCCGGCATGGACGTAGTTGATAAAATAAAAAAAGTCGCTACCACCAACCGCGCTGGTCATCAAGATGTGCCGGTAGAAAATGTCATCATAGAAAAAGTCACGGTCACAGAATAAGCAAGTTAATGGTGAATATATGAATATCAATAACCTCATTGCTACTGAATTAAATATAAAAATAGAACAAGTCGCCAAAGCCATTGAACTCTTAGACGGCGGCGATACCGTCCCGTTTATTTCCCGCTATCGTAAAGAAGTCACCGGCGGTTTAACGGACACCGACCTTCGCACTTTGGAAGAACGCTTGAGCTATTTGCGCGAATTACAAGATAGAAGGCAAACCATTTTAAAAAGCATCAGCGAGCAAGGTAAATTAACGCCTGAACTTGAAGCCAGTATTTTACAAGCAGACAACAAAGCAACCCTCGAAGATCTCTACCTACCTTATAAACCCAAACGCCGCACCAAAGCCCAAATAGCCAAAGAAGCGGGACTCGAACCCTTGGCCTTGCAATTACTTGCAGAACCCAGTCAAATTCCTGAACAACTGGCAGGGCAATTTATCAATACAGAAAAAAATATCAACAACGCTACCGAAGCTTTAGAAGGCGCAAGACACATTTTACTAGAATTATTTTCCGAAAATTCCGATCTCCTTGGCTACTTGCGCGACTACCTCTGGCAACATGGCGTCATCAAAAGCGAAGTCATTAAAGAAAAAGAAACCAGCGGTCATAAATTTGCAGACTATTTTAATTACCAAGAACCAATTAAAAAGATTCCCTCACACCGCGCCTTAGCATTATTACGCGGTCAAAATGAAGGTGTGTTACGCATCGCTTTAACTTTAAATGCATCCGAAGAATCGCATTGCCAACAAAAGATTCAGCAACAATTTGTTATCACCAATCAACAACGCCCAGCCGACGCCTGGTTAATTGACACTGCAGCTTTAGCCTGGCGAGCAAAAATATTTTTAAAACTAGAAGTCGAACTCATCGTCAAATTGCGTGAATTAGCTGAAGAAGAAGCTATCAAAGTCTTTGCTAATAATTTGAAAAATTTGTTGATGACTTCACCGGCTGGATCACGTGTCACATTAGGTTTGGACCCCGGTTTACGCACGGGAGTTAAGGTGGTAGTGATAGATGGCACTGGTAAGCTGCTACACCATACCAATATTTTTCCGCATGCGCCACGCAATGATTGGGACGGCTCTATCGATAGCTTAGCGAAACTCTGCAAGCAATTTAAAGTGGAATTAATCAGCATCGGTAACGGCACTGCTTCACGCGAAACCGATAAACTGGTATTAGAACTCAAAAAACGTCACCCCGAATTAAAGCTGACCAGTATTGTGATTTCTGAAGCCGGTGCTTCAGTTTACTCAGCATCAGAACTTGCCGCGCAAGAATTCCCCTCCTTGGATGTGACTTATCGCGGCGCAGTTTCTATTGCACGACGATTACAAGATCCGCTGGCTGAATTAGTCAAGATTGATCCTAAAGCCATCGGTGTCGGCCAATACCAGCATGATGTTAATCAGGTGAAGCTCTCACGCACCTTACATGCCGTGATGGAAGATTGTGTCAACGGCGTGGGTGTTGATGTGAATACCGCATCTGTGCCCCTGTTATCTTGTGTGGCCGGTCTCAATGAAAGCGTTGCAAAAAACATTGTGCTTTACCGCGATGAAAACGGCCGCTTTAATACTCGCCAACAATTGAAAAAAGTGCCGCGCCTAGGTGAAAAAGCCTTCGAACAAGCGGCTGGATTTTTACGGATTACCAATGGTGATAATCCGCTGGATGCTTCTGCCGTTCATCCTGAAGCCTATTCACTCGTAGAACGCATCTTGGCGCAACAACAAAAAACCTGTAAAGAAATCATGGGTAACCGTGAACTGTTAAAAGCCATTAATGCTAAAGATTTTATTGATGCGCAATTTGGACTACCCACTATCACTGATATTCTACAGGAGCTGGAAAAACCCGGCCGTGATCCGCGACCGGAGTTTAAAATGGCCACTTTTAAAGAAGGTGTGGAAACTCTGACAGATTTAACTGTGGGCATGGTTTTGGAAGGTGTGGTCACCAATGTGGCCAATTTTGGTGCATTTGTAGACATCGGCGTACATCAAGATGGTTTAGTGCATATTTCCATGTTGGCAGATCGCTTTGTTAAAGATCCGCACGATGTGGTGAAAGTTGGCCAGATTGTAACAGTCAAAGTGCTGGAGGTAGATTTAGCACGTAAACGCATTCAATTAAGCATGCGTCTTTCGGAATCTCCTGCCACTTCACAGCCTGCAATTTCTCCGCCTAAAAAAACTTCGACCAATAAAATACCCTCGCGAAAGAAATTGCGCAAACCTGAAAAAGCAGCGGTTAAAGAAACGACTCTCGGTAATGTACTATTGGCTGCACTTGCGAAGCAGAAGGAAAAATAGTCTGCAAACCAGGGGAGTTATTACATAAATATCTATGCCTCCTTCTTCTCTTGTGTGCATATCCTAGCCTTGTGGGAGAGGAGGGGATACAGTGTAAATAGATGAGATAGTGATAGCGATATAGTGCTTGTAACTATTCAGCACATTGCCGCAAGTAGCACAAAACGGCCAGATTTTTCCAAGGTCGCCCCTAAAAATTTAGGAAAAAGCGCAGCATACACAAAGTATGTGAGCATTTTTCCTAAATTTTTAGGGGTGAGATTGGGAAAATATGGCCGTTTCAATCCTGTGGTGAATAGTTACCAGCGCTTAACCTTAAACCAAGGACGATAAGGATATACCATGTCTTCAATAACAAGCAGTTGGAAAGCCCTATCTCTACAACCCCTACGCTGGTTTGGATTAAACGGTATTGCTTCAAATTTCGGCAGTGGTTTGAATTACATCACCATGACCTGGATTCTGCTTAGCGTCAATAATTCAGTCAGTTCGCTTGCACTGCTAATGATGTGTTTTTGGGGGCCTACAGTTTTTCTTGGACCCATCTGCGGCGTTATTGCCGACCGCTATTCACGCAAGGGACTATTGGTGATGAGTAATGCCACACGCGGCGTCTTATTGGTGCTCGTGGCATTAATCATAACACAGCATGTTTTGCCCTGGGAAATCTATGCTACCGCCATCTTATTAAGCATATTTGGTAATTTTTACGGTCCTACAGCATTTGCTTATATTCGCGAAATAGTCCCCGTAAGACAAATGCTGCATGCGAATGCCATTGTGGCTATCTCTTACGAACTCGGCAATATTGCCGGTATGGGCTGTGCTGGATTTTTAATAGCAGCCTTTTCTTCCAGAATCGTTTTGGCTATCAGTGGTCTGTTATTTTTACTGGCTACCTGGTGTTTGATACTGATAAAGCCATTAAGTCTATATACTGAAGAAGCCCCAGATATTGTAAAACCGCGCCAACGTCGCGGTTTCTGGTTTGGCTTGCGTGGAGGATTACGCTACCTGTCGCGCAGAAAATCTCTACGCGTGCTTTATTATGCGCAATTACTCATCATGATAAATTTTTTTACTGCGCCTATCTTATTGGCGCCCTATGCTAAAAATATTTTACATGCCACAGCCAGTGAATTTGGTTTGATAGAAATCTGTTTATCTGTCGGTGTCATATTGGGCGGACTCACTGCACCCCTACTCACTGAGCTATGGAATTTCAAAATCCTAGTATTTACCCAATTAACTGCGCTGACAATTTTATTTGTTTTATTTGGATTTACTTCAACACTTTGGGCAGCTAATGTCATTTATTTTTTGATGGGCGTGACATTGGCAGCATGGACTTTACTAATCACCAAAGCGCAATTGCATACGCATATTAATTTTCAAGCGCGGGTGCAATCAGTATTTAACAGTGCGGCTGCTGTCCTGATTTTACTGGTATACATCTTGTTAGATATTACTGGGGACTTGCTACCATTAAGTTGGTTATATGGATTGGAGGCGATGTTTACTGCAATTGCTGTGCTGTTGCTGTGGCGACATAAAGAGATTTTGTGAGATTTGGTTCAGCTTCAGGGTAGCAGCTATGTCAGGAAGCTCGCCATATCCTATCCGCCTGATGTAATAAATCCGCTACACAACAAGTCAGTTTTTTAGCTGCCGGAATATGCAGGAATTCATTCGGTCCGTGCGCATTGGAGTGGGGGCCTAACACACCCGTAATCACAAATTGTGCTTTAGGAAATTTTTCCCCCAACATATGCATAAACGGAATCGATCCACCCTCACCCCAAAACAGCGCAGGTTTACCAAAATATTGGTGTGAAGCGGTATCGATTGCATCAGCCAACCAAGGTGCTACGGCTGGCGCGTTCCATCCTGGAGACGCTTTAGTAAAATCAAAAACCACTTTAGCCCCATGCGGGGGATCAGCTTCTAAAACTTTCTTCAATGCTAAACCGGCCTGCTTGGGATCAGTGGTAGGTGGCACGCGCATGGAAAGCATCAAAGCTGTTTTAGGACGCAATACATTTCCGGCGTTTTTTAAATCTGGGATGCCATCCACACCAGTAATCGACAACGCGGAACGCCAGGTACGGTTCAATATCAGCTGATGGCTAGCAATTGCGGAGGCTTTTGCACCTTCGATCCACGGATAATCGGTGTGTACTTTTTCTCCCAAAACGGCTGCAACTTGTTTAGCTTCTTCTATACGTTGTAGTGGAATATCGGCTTTAAATTCAGATAATAAAATTTCACCGGTATTTTCATCCTCAATGCGACTTAATAATTGTCGGATCAAACGGAAACTCGATGGCACTACCCCACTTGCTGCACCGGAATGTACGCCTTCGGTTAATATTTCTACGGTGAGGGTACCTGCGACAATGCCACGGAGTGAAGTCGTTGACCAAAACTGCTCATAATTTCCCATACCGGAGTCAAGTCCGATGATTAAGTCTGGCGTACCCACTTGCTCAGCAATATGCTCCATATAATAAGGCAAATCGACACTGCCACTTTCTTCAGAAGCTTCAATTACGATGACGCAACGTGGATGAGTCAGACCTTGTTCTTGTAAGGCTTTAATCGCTGCGATACTGGCAAATACGGCATAACCGTCATCTGCGCCACCACGTCCATACAGCCGACTCTCTTGGATAACCGGTGTCCACGGCCCTAAACCCTCATGCCAACCTGACATTTCCGGCTGTTTGTCCAGGTGCCCATAAAGCAGCACAGTTTGTGGTAAGTCAGAGGGGACTTCTAACACTAAGAGTGGCGTGCGTCCAGGTAAGCGATGCACAGTCAGCTGTAACCCACGAATATTCTGTTGCCGACACCAATCCACCACCAGCCGCATAGCTTTATCTATAAAACCGTTTTTTTCCCATTCTGCATCAAATAACGGCGATTTACAGGGAATTTCTATATATTTAAATAAACCCGGTATGATGGCATTGTCCCAGGTTTGATTAACCAGAGTTTCGATTTGTAGACTCATTTTTATCTTTCCAACAGACGGTTTAATAATGCACCTGCACGACCACCGCCTCCAATGCGTTCTTCAATGCGCGTTTTTATACCTGATTTCAACAGCTCTCGAGCGACTGCTTCAATATCTGGGGTAATAATCGGTTTACTGAAAGTTCCCGTAATCAAAAGCGGCAATGCCGTATTTCCTAAAACTGGATTACCGGGCTGCTCAGCACTTAAATGATAATTCAAAGTCTGTGACACCAGATTAGCCGTGCCATTGCCAGTGATTTTTAATTGCGCAGACTGCATCAGCAGATTTTGATTATTAAATACGCCATTTTGGAATACGCCACTACCACTAAATTGTTGAAAATTGGTTCTTCCTGTACTTGGCTGGGCAGGTCCTGGCTGTTTCTTAATCAGGGCAGCCGCACGGTTCAACTCATAAGGCAAATCCACACCCAACAAGGCACCATTTTGGATGTTAAATTCTGTCGTACCATTCAAACTGCGCAATATTTCCTGCTGGCTGCTACCCATCATGGTCAGGTGTGCGATGATATTTGCGCTTCCTGTTAAGCGTTCTGACTTCATGAGCTGACTTACCTGCACATTGGAGAGTTTTTCATCCACATTCATACGCGGAACGCTGCCACGCAAATCTGCAGTTAATTTGCTGATGGTCGTGCCTTGATACACATTAGCAGTTAATGGATTGATTTCTACTATGCCATTTTTTACTGATATCTGTCCGGCAATTTGAGTTAGCTGGGTTTTGGATACTGTTAACGCATCAATTTTCACAGTACCGCTGATATTGGCTTGTCTTAAAGCCTCAAAGCTTCCCGGATCAGCAGAAGAGGTTTTGTTAACGCTATTACTTGATCGCGTACTGATTGCCGCTGTAGTCGCCGTTACTGGAGCTGATTTGACAGGCATATAGCGATCTAGATTTACTTGATTAACGTACAAAGCAAAATTCAGGGCTTTACCAGCAAAGCTGCTAATATTCACTGAGCCTTGCAAAGTGGAATCATCGAGATGTCCTAATATTGAGCTTAATTTAAGTGCTGAAGTGTCCCCGACAAAGTTGGTGGAAAGGGCGGCTTTCTGCAATGCCTCTGGGTCCTCTGTATTGATGGTCTTGCCAAAAGCTTTTAAAAAATCTTTGAGGTTAAATTGTGCTATATCAATGCGGCCATTAAACTCTGGCTTAGTCAAAATACTGGCAGCTTCCAGATTAGTCTTGGCTGTCAGATTAGCCGCTGATAATAGCGCGTTGGCAATAGATAGTGTCTGTTGCTGCAAATTGACCACAACACTCTCAGCCTCCAGCTGCACCTTAGGCACTGATTTATCTAATAATTGCGCAGAAAAACGCAGTTTACCTAACCGATAAAGATTTTGCGGCGCCAGTGTAGCATCGGTATCTAAAGCAAATTGTGCGGCGATTTGCGGTTTATTGCCCCTGAATTCAAAATTAAGACTTAAGGGGAATGGTTTATTGATCCCAATGTTCTTACTGGATAAATTTAGCTTCGATAATTCTAACGACTGGCCATTTTTTTGATTTACCCAGGTAATATCTGCATTTTTAACTTCAATGCCTTCAACACTGAATTTGGGGGGTGTACTTGGTTCTGCGTTGGTATGCGGCGTTTCTGTCCGTGCTTTCGCCATTGTGGCTATATGGGTATCACTGTGGTGGCTGGAAGCCAACGCTTTTAGATCCTGCCAATTGGTCTGACCCTGTTTGTTTTCAGCCAGATTAAGTTGTAAATCTTTTAGTACTAAATTGCCAATTTCTACCTTGCCAGATAATAGCGACAGCAATTTAACGCTGACATCTGCCTCACCTACAGTAATGAAATTTTCTTCTGGTGTAAAACCGGGGGCATTACTCATACGCACATCATGAATACGAAGACCCAGCCAAGGGAAAAATGACCGTTCAATATCTCCATTAATTACCAATTCCCGACCAGTTTTATCGTGCACGACACTGCTGATTTGCTCTTTAAATTTATTCGGGTCTAAAAATAGTACTAGACAAACACCCGCAATAATGAATAATAAAATTAGGACTACTATGATTGAAATTAGGGTTTTAAGTAGTTTTTTCATAAGTTTCACCCTTGAATATTTGTTTTATCATGTCTGTTAGCTCGTAGGCTATGTGGAGCGGGTGATGGGAATCGAACCCACGCTATCAGCTTGGGAAGCTGAAGTTCTACCATTGAACTACACCCGCTAACACGCGACAAATGGCAACGCGCGATGTTGATACGTATATTGTGACTGCCTGAGGCATCTTTTTTTTTAGGATTGTAATCCTACCTAATTCACCCTTGAGATACCAGCCTTATGACAAATACTCCCATACGCCCCCCGATTAAAAGCTTCGGACGTCAACAAGGGCGCTTGACGGAAGGGCAGCGCAAAGCTCTGGAATCATTATGGGAACAGCATGTATTACCTAATGACTTGGGATTGCTGGATTGGCGTGTGATATTTGGCCGACCCGCCGACACAATACTAGAAATCGGTTTTGGTATGGGACATTCCTTAATTACCACTGCCCAAAACCACCCAGAAATAAATTTTTTGGGGATAGAAGTTTACCGTCCTGGCATCGGCACCCTACTCACCCAACTGCATAATTTGCATTTAACCAATGTGCGCGTGCTGTGTGCTGACGCAAAAGTGGCTCTGGCTGATTGTGTTCATGATGCTTCTTTAGCAGGAATTCATATTTTTTTCCCAGATCCATGGCCTAAAAAACGTCATCATAAACGCCGCCTGATTCAGCCTGACTTTATTGAGCTATTGACCCATAAGCTTAAAAGTGGTGGCTATTTGCACTTGGCAACCGACTGGGAGGATTATGCACAGCATATGTTAGCCGTACTTTCAGCTGCTAATCATTTGATTAATGCAGAAGATAACGGACAACTTGCTATAAGCCATCCTGAACGGCCTGCTACTAAATATGAACAACGTGGAATACGCTTGGGACATGAGGTATGGGATTTTAAATTTTATAAGCAGAACTAGTCGTTGGCGCAAAAACAAAAAAATAGTGCTTTTTTACCTCTCCCCTTGTGGGAGAGGTAGAAAAGCATGTTTTTGAATTTCACGCCAGCGACTAACTAAGCACCTTGTTTCTTAGCGATAAAACGCTGAATAATCAGCTTTAATAAATCAGCCGCTAATTGTGTTTTAGGCCGCAAGGAAAATTCCTCCTCACCGTGAGACCACAACACTAGCAATGCATTTTGATCTGCATGAAATCCAGCATGACTGCTAGAAACATCATTCGCTGCAATCATATCTAAATTTTTCTGCGCTAACTTTTGCAAGGCATTACTGCGTAAATTCTCTGTTTCCGCAGCAAATCCTACGGTAAATGGTGGATTGGGTCGTTGGGCTACTTGGGCTAAAATATCAGGATTAGGCACTAAATTTAGCTGGATTCCCGCTGGATTCTTCTTAATTTTTTGCGTATTAACCTCTGCACAGCGGTAGTCAGCCACTGCAGCAGATGCAATAAAAATTTCACATGTATCGATATGTTGGATGACCACATCCTGCATTTGCTGTGCAGTTTCTACGCATATTCTCTTTACACCTATGGGACATGGCAGATTAACAGGACCACTGATTAAGAGCACTTCTGCCCCCCTAGCCGCTGCAGCAGCTGCTAAAGCATAACCCATTTTCCCAGAGCTGTAATTGCTGATATAACGCACGGCATCAATCGGTTCTTGAGTAGGGCCGGCAGTAATCATGACTTGCACCCCATTGAGATCGGCACAAGAAAACTGCTCACTTAAAAGTGCAGTAATTTCAGCAGGTTCCAGCATTCTTCCTACCCCTTCCTCTCCACAAGCCTGTGACCCAGCGGCGGGTCCTAACAGGCGCACGCCGCGTTCAAGCAGTAAGTTTTTATTAGCCCACGTAGCCGGATTACTCCACATCTGCTGATTCATGGCCGGTGCTATAACAATTGGGGCATTGGCTGCAAGACATAAGGTAGTCAACATATCACCGGCAAAACCATGCGCCAATTTGGCCATAAAATCAGCCGTAGCCGGAGCGACTAAAATAATATCCGCCCAACGCGCCTCAGCAATGTGATCCATAGCAAATGCCGAGGATTGTTGATCCCAATCTGACAATACCTGGTGGCCCGAAAGCGCCTGAAAAGTCAATGGTGTAATAAATTCTTTAGCAGCAGGTGTCATCACTACCCGCACTTCTGCTCCCTGTTCGCGTAGGCGGCGGATTATCTCAGCGCTTTTATACGCAGCAATACCGCCCGTCACACCGAGCAAAATATGTTTTTTATTTAATGTTGGCATATTTATCTCAAAAAATAAGTAAGTTACCAATGATTTAATGTGTATTTAATTTCCTTAAGTATAAGACAGTATAGCAAAAATAGGCTTCCCAACGTATTTTGTATTTACTAGCCCCAACATTAATGTTAGGCTTCGCAGCCTTGAATTTCCCGTCAAACCCAATATCACAAGCTAAACATCTCATAGAAAAATATCTCATGCTAATAAAATACCAAAAAATAATGCATTTCTTTTTAATTATTCTGTGCTTGAGCAGTTTATTCCTCAGTACAAATGCACAAGCCTGGGAGCACGAAATCGCCTTTGGTTTTGGTGATTCAGGTGAACCCGAACAAGATTATACAAATACTCTATTTGTATTGAGCGGCAAATTTCTCAAATACCACGTAGACAAAACTTTAATCGCGACACTCGATGGCACCCTCGGTTTTTGGACTGCGCATACCGATGAACATAAACATGTGGTCAATATTGCCGTTTCACCCGCATTTCGCGCTTATTTTGCTGATCCCGACTATCATCGCGTAAGACCGTATCTGGGAATATCGGTAGGTCCAACTTATATTTCAGACAAACAGTTAGGTAACCGGTTACAGAACACGCATTTCGCATTGCAGTCTACCTTGGAAGCTGGTACGGAAATTGGCAATTCCAAACACAGCGTCGATTTAAACGTGCACTTAACCCATATCTGTAACGCAGGTCTTGCCGATCCTAACCAAAGTTACAATTTACTTTATGTCTTTTCTATAGGTTATCAATTCTAATGAAGCCCATGCTAAAAAAATTATTAATGGTATCTACAGCTACTTTAATCGCAACCTCTAACGCACAAGCCACCAATGGTATTTTCATCGGCTTGGAATCCGGCGTTAGCACTTTTTCTAATCTACCCTCAGCAGAGTCTGTAGGTGCTAACAGCCTTGATACTAATTTAACACCTGCCTTACGTATTGGGGTGGGTTATAACCACGATCTAACTTCCTATCTTGGCCTGGGCATGAACATTGCCGTGGGTCAATATGGTGAAGCGGTCTATCACTTTGACGACGGTGGATCAGATACAGTCAAAGCCCAAACTGTGGAATTTTTTGCCCAAATCACCGCTCATATCAAAAAGTTTGATGTGATTGCAAAAGTTGGCGGAGTACGTCAAAAAACCGAAGTAACCGGCACAAACGCGCCTTCCGAAGACCACTACAATAATCCAGCTGCCGGCATTGAACTGGCTTATAATTTTTCACCACGTTTTGCTATTACCGGTACTTATCAGCATGTAAAAGGCCGCAATCCCGAAAGCATTCAGGATATTCCTGATAAATCGGTGCCTATTAATGAGTATTTGTTAGGTCTGCGTTATACTTTTGCTTCTTCGTAACTATATACTTGAAGCGCTTGCCCGCGAAAGGAAACTATCATGTCTAGTGCATCTCATTCCCGCCGCATTACTCTATCCCATTTGCAGAAAATGAAGCAACGTGGTGAAAAAATTACCTGTCTCACAGTTTATGATGCCACATTCGCTAGATTGCTGGCAGATGCCGGAATAGAATTGTTACTCGTAGGTGATTCCTCAGGCATGGTGGTAGCAGGTCATTCAACTACTGTGCCAGTCACGGTTAAAGACATGTGCTACCACACGCATAATGTCTGCCGCGCCCAACCCATCTCGCTCATCCTATCTGATTTGCCCTTTCTCTCTTACACCCAGACCGAACAAGCTTTACGTAATACTGCCCGATTAATGCAAGCTGGAGCTGAAATGATTAAAATTGAAGGGGGAATGTGGCTGGTACCCATTGTTGAACAACTCAGCGAAAAAGGCGTGCCCGTGTGCGTACACCTGGGACTGACGCCACAATCAGTACATATTTTTGGTGGTTATAAGGTTCAAGGTCGTGATCCAGCTAAAGCAACACAAATGTTAGCGACGGCACTCGCATTGGAAAAAGCCGGTGCACAATTATTGGTTTTAGAATGCATCCCTTATAACCTCGCCCAGGAAATCACTCAAGCTGTCAGCATACCAACCATTGGCATAGGTGCAGGACCTTATTGCGATGGTCAAGTATTGGTTACGCAAGATATGCTAGGACTCACGGCAGGCAAGCCGCTGGTTTTTGTAAAGAATTTTTTAGACGGACAAACCGCTGGCGTTCTAGGCGCAGTGAAAGAATATATCCGCCAAGTCAAAGCCAGTGAGTTTCCAACTTTAGAACAAAGTTTTGCCTAATGAATGATTTAATCCTCACTCAGATCGCGTCTTTACGTGAACGAATCAAGCATTGGCAGATCCGCAATGAAAGTACGGCATTCGTACCAACTATGGGCAATTTGCACGCGGGTCACTTAGCCTTGGTAACAACGGCCAAACAGCGAGCACAACACGTCGTAGTCAGTATTTTTGTTAATCCACTACAATTTGGCCCCAATGAAGATTTTGCGACTTATCCAAGAACCCAAGAAGCCGATATTGAAAAATTAACTGCTTTAAATGTCGACGCCATTTTTATCCCTGAAACTTCTGAGTTATTTCCTCAAGGGCAATCTTTGACAGCGGTGAGTGTTTCTCAATTATCTGATTCACTTTGTGGAAAAACCCGACCTGGGCATTTTACCGGTGTCGCAACCATCGTTGCGAAATTATTTAATATCGTCCAACCTCAAGTTGCAGTTTTTGGTGAGAAAGATTATCAGCAGCTCACTATTATTCGAAAAATGGTAGCAGACCTTAATTTTCCCATAGAAATAATAGGACAACCTACGCTGCGAGAAGCGGATGGATTGGCACTGAGTTCGCGCAATCAATATTTATCGGTCGAGGAACGTATGATTGCCCCCAAACTTTATGCTATTTTGTGCTGGATGCAGCAAGAAATTAAAAACGGCAATTCTGCATTTGCTGAACTGTGTGCCTATGCAAAAGCTCAATTGACACAATATAATTTTAAAGTTGACTATATAGACATCCGCACTGAAACAACATTAGAAATTCCCACTGCAATAGATACTAATTTAATTATTTTAGCCGCAGCTTTTTTAGGCAAAACCCGTTTGATAGACAATATCAGCGCAGCAATTCCCGCCAAAAAGAGCGAAGCAGAAACCGCCCGCTGATATATCCGCGATTTTATAAACGTGTAATTTTTAGCCCCCAAGATAACCCAAAGTCAGCTTCAATGGTGCCTAAAGAAAAAAAGACTATGTTATAATTAAGGACAGTGTTTTACCTTAGATCGCGAGGTTGTATGTTACAAAATTTCCTAAAAGCCAAATTACATCACGCACGCGTAACCCACGTAGAACTAGAATATGAAGGTTCCTGCGCTATAGATCAGGAATTAATGTGGGAAGTTGGCATTTTAGCCAATGAGCAAATTCATATGTATAACCTCAATAATGGCGAACGCTGGGTCACTTACGCCATCCCTGCCCCTACCGGCTCACGCATTATTTCTGTCAACGGCGCTGCTGCCCATAAAGCCAACGTACACGACCGCGTGATTATTTGCAGTTATGCCTGGCTGCAAGAACAAGAAATAGCGAATCATAAACCACGCGTCTTACGGTTGGATAACAAGAATAATCCGCTAAGTAATGCGCAGGAACAGGTGTTTGTGGCTGTTTAAGAGACTCCTCTTTTTTCTTCCCTGCAGGCACAGATGTCAGGGTAAGTAGATGAGGGGTAAGTTTGGGTTGGCTTTACTGTAGTAAATGCTACTGCAAGCTTACCCCTCATCCGGCCTGCGGGCACCTTCTCCCACAAGGGGAGAAGGGAAAAAGTCATGGCTGTAAGAGGGGGAGAGAGTCTGCCCATTTAAACTTTATGCAAAACATGAAACCCAAATATTTAAATATCATCGGCGCTGGGCAAGTCGGTAGTGTGCTAGGTTATTTACTGACCCATAAAACCCAACTCCGACTCAACTGTGTCTTAAACACTTCTCTGGCTAGCGCCACCCAAGCGTGTCATTTTATCGGCCAGGGGAAAGCCATAACCCATTTTAACGAATTAACGCCTGCCAATTACTATATCATCACTGCACCCGATCAAAAAATCCGCTACTGTGCTGAACAACTGGCTATTACCAAAATACTGCGCCCAGGCGATTTGGTGCTGCACTGCAGCGGCGCCCTCTCTTCTGAAGTGCTTGAGGCCACCCAAAAACAAGGCGCCATCACCGCCAGCCTGCATCCGATAAAAAGCTTTGTCGACCCACAATTATCCATACAGACCTTCGCAGGCACATTTTGTGGTCTAGAGGGCACACCTGAAGCCTGCCAAATAATCAGCGACTGGGTTAAACAATTAGATGCTGAAGTACTGCTGATTACACCTGAACAGAAATTAATTTATCACGCAGCATTTGTCATCGGTTGTAATTACTTAACCGCCCTGACTGAAACTGCCTTACGCTGCTTGCGACATACCCAAATAACGGAAGAACAAGGCTTAAAAGCACTACAACCCCTCATGCGCCTCACCCTAGAACAGATATTTATCAAAGGCACCGCAGGCGCCCTAACTGGTCCGATTGCACGCGGCGACTGGGAGGTCGTTGCCAAGCAATCCGCTGCCCTCGTACATCTTGATACTGAAATTGCCTCACTATATCAGTCACTGGGCAAGATCGCTCTAGGACTTGCGCGGACTAGAAACCCAAGTAATGAGCAAAATTTCAGCCAGGTAGAAGAAATTTTAAGCAATTCAACTAATTGAATGATAAGGAATTTAATAAGAAAAACTTCACTTATCCTTGATTTACTCAATGTATTGAGTAAAATTACTCAATACGCTGAGTAATTTTACTCAGTACATTGAGTAAATAGGAGAAGCCCGTTTTTATTCGATCCACACTTAATACCATTTTGGCTCGCCTACTTGAACCAAGACATATGATTCAAGTGCTGGCTGGGCCTAGGCAGGTAGGCAAAACTACCTTAGCATTACAGGCCGCCGAAGCTGCAAAACTCCCTACTCACTATATTTCAGCTGATGACCCAGCCGCTCGGGATTATTTCTGGCTGCAACAACAATGGCAAATTGCACGCCTTAATCTGTCAAAATCGAAATCCGCCATACTGATTTTGGATGAAGTACAAAAAATTCCTGATTGGACTACTACGATTAAACAATTATGGGATGAAGACACTCGGCATAAACGCCAATTACAAGTATTATTACTTGGTTCCGCCCCCCTGCTGATTCAAAAAGGCATCAGTGAAAGTTTAGCTGGCCGCTTTGAAATCATACCTGTACGGCACTGGTCGTATGAAGAGATGCAACAAGCCTTCGGCTGGGGTTATCAGCAGTTTGTGTATTTCGGCGGCTACCCAGGCGCGGCACCTTTGATTGCTGATGAAACCCGCTGGAAGCGTTACATAATCGACTCATTAATAGAAACAACAATTTCTCGCGATATCCTATCATTAGCCCCCATCCACAAACCTGCTTTGCTACGCAATCTATTTTATTTAGGCTGTCATTACTCCAGTCAGATTTTGTCATATCAAAAGATGACCGGGCAGCTACAAGATGCCGGTAATACAACTACTTTGGCACATTATTTGGAGTTACTCGCTGGAGCAGGTCTTTTGACAGGACTTAGCAAATATGCCGGCCAAACCGTCAGACAACGCGGTTCTAGCCCTAAATTTCAAGTGTTAAATACTGCACTGATGTCCGCACAATTAACTGATACTTATGACAGCGCCCGAGAAAACCCTGAAAAATGGGGACGACTCGTGGAATCAGCAATTGGAGCCCACCTAATTAATCGTACCGTAGGAACTGATATTTCTGTTTTTTACTGGCGAGAAAAAAATCAAGAAGTTGACTTTATCTTACAACGCGGAGAACAGTTAATCGCATTGGAGGTAAAAAGCGGACGACAAAAAACAGCATTGTCGGGTATTGCCGCATTTGGTAAGGCTTTCAAACCTGAAAAAACACTATTAATTGGGACACAAGGGATAGAAGTAGAAAGTTTTTTAAAGTTAAATCCGCAAGCATTATTTGACTAGGGTCTGTCGTCAATTAACCTCCCACTGCGTCGTCCCGCGGCTTGTCCGCAGGATCCAGGAAGTATGGCAGATTTTTTTTGGCTTCTTACCAAGTTTTATCCTCTTCTGGATTCCGCGGACAAGCCGCGGGACGACGATGAATAACTTCGTATTAGATGCCTCTATAGCTTTATCATGGTGTTTTGAAGATGAAACAACTCCACAATCAATAGCTTTGCTTGAAAAACTGGAACACGCTACTGCATTTGTACCCACCCTATGGCCACTTGAATTAGGAAATATCTTAGTCAATGCTGAACGTAAAAAGCTCATAAAATTCGCAGAAATTATTGAATTTTTGGTGCTACTACAAAACCTTAATATTCAAATAGACCAGGAAACAGCCAATTATGCTTTCCATGAAACGTTCCAGCTGGCTTACACCACAAAGCTAACAATTACGACAGCACTTATTTAGAATTAGCCATGTGCCTAGGAATTCCTATAGCCACCAAAGATAAAGCATTGCAAGCTGCAGCAAAACATTTGGGCATTAAAGTTTTATAACTTATATTGAACCCAAAGATTCTGATTTAAAACGGATTTCTTATCTTAATACAGTATAGAAGGGCACCTCTAGAAATTAGAGATCTTCGCTCAAGACAAGTCGGATTAGATTTTAAAACCGGAGTTTATACGGGAATAAATGAGGATTTTAAAATCTAATCCAGCGCCGTATTGAGCGAAAAGATCAATTTCTAGAGGTGCCCAGAAGTATTCCTTAAGGATAATTCAAGCTACCGGCCGCTCCAATTCCTGGGGTGCAAAATCATCTACCGCAATAATTTGTCTACGCGCCTCTTCCGCGTCTGTTATCAGCTGGATTTCTTCTGCGCTTAAAATACCTGCTGTCAAGGCCGACTGTAAACGTTCTTTTTTATTCTCACCACTGACCTGGCCATCACGCACCGCGACATGGAGTTTTTTCTCGACTGCTTCCGCTTTAATAACTTTACCTAAAGCTACATCGATCAATCCAACCCAATTATTTGGATCTGGGGAGGCATAAATGCCTTGTGTCAGACGCGCCCGAGTCTGTGATTGCGATAAAATTAAACTCGCCACTTGATGGTTTAAACGGTCATCCGGCAGGCGCAAGCAACGTCCCCACGGAAACACCACCATGCGCATGGCGGAAGCTATAAAACGATTAGGTAGATTTTTCAGCACCCCATCCAAGGCGGTTTGCAACTTAAAAAATACCACTTGGCACGACCATTTTAACAAGGGCAAATCCTCAGCCGGACTGCCTTGATTTTCAAAGTGCTTCAACAGTGCCGAACCTAAATACAGCATACTCAAAATATCACCCAAACGCCCTGAAAGACTCTCTCTGCGCTTAAAACTCCCACCGAGTGTAATCAACACCACATCTGCAACCCAAGCAAAAGCAGCACTATAGCGATTGAGTTTCTGGTAATAACGCTTCAGCTGACCTTTGCCTGAAAAACGACTTAAACGACCTTGCGTAATTGCTAAGAAAAAAGCCCGCGCTTTATTGCTCATCAAAAATCCCAGATGTCCAAATATCGCCTTATCAAATGCAATTAATCCTTGTCGCGCATCAGGATTGTGCGCTGCCTGTAACTCAGTAAATAGATAGGGATGACAACGCATCGCACCCTGACCAAAGATCATCATACAACGCGTTAGAATATTCGCGCCTTCAACGGTAATGGAAATGGGTATTTCAATATACGATTGCGCCAAATAATTACGCGGGCCCATGCAAATACCTTTACCGCCATGCACATCCATGGCGTGATTGGCAACTTTTCGACCTAATTCAGTTGTGTGATATTTGCTGATAGCGGAAGGAACCGTCGGTTTTTCTCCCCTATCAATTGCCGCAACAGCAAAGGTACGGGTAGCCTCCATAATATAGGTATACCCCACTATGGACGCTAACGCATCTTCAACACCTTCAAAACGCCCTACCGCCATATTAAATTGCGTGCGAATACGCGCATAAGCTCCTGTGGTGAAAGTAGAAACTTTAGAGCAACCCGTCGTTAATGAAGGTAAAGTAATGGCACGGCCTACAGATAGACACTCCATCAACATATGCCAACCTTGCCCCGCCATTTTAGCGCCCCCGATGATGGCATCGACAGGCACAAATACCTCACGTCCTTGGGTAGGTCCATTAGGAAATGCCGAACTCACAGGACAATGACGTCTGCCTATGGTAATCCCTGGGGTATTCGTAGATATCAAAGCACAGGTTATACCTAAATCGGTTTTGCCACCTAGTAAATGTTCTGGGTCATAAAGTTTAAAAGCCAATCCCAACAGTGTCGCCACCGGCGCCAGCGTGATATATCGCTTATCCCAGTGCAGCTTAATACCCAATACTTCCTCACCCTGCCATAAACCACGACAGACAATACCGTGATCTGGCATGGAACCTGCATCAGAACCCGCATCAGGGCTGGTCAGTGCAAAACAAGGTATTTCTTCGCCTCGCGCCAAACGTGGCAGATAATAATCTTTTTGCTCCTCGGTACCATAATGCAACAACAGCTCTCCCGGTCCTAGAGAATTCGGCACACCCACAACCGTGGCTGCAGCGATACTACGACCAGAAATTTTAGCGATAATGGCGGAATGCGCCAAAGCAGAAAATTCTTTACCACCATATTTTTTAGGAATAATAAAACTGAAAAAACCTTGTTCTTTGAGAAATTGCCAGACTTCCGGCGGCAGATTAAAGCGATTATGGTTAATATCCCAGTTATCCAACATTTGACATAACTGTTCGACAGGCCCAGCTAAAAAGGCTTGTTCTTCAGCGCTTAATTGTGGGGCAGGGAAAGCTGCAAACTTACGCCAATCTGGCATACCGCTAAACAATTCACCTTCCCAACCGACTGTGCCAATTGCTAAGGCTTCTTTTTCAGTATTGGACAAGGTGGGTTTAGTTTTTTGATAGAAAGAAAATAAGGGTTTTGAAAATAGTATTCTACGTAAAGGCAAAATATTGAGCGGTATGACGATGATTAAATAGACTAACCATAAAATAGTTTTACCTGCCGGACTAAGATGACTAAATCCAGTCACTAAAATCAGATAAATCAATAAAGCGATGCTGGCTACAATGAGCGAGGCACGCTGATAAGCCAAAAGGCTACACACAGCAAGAAATAAAATAATCCAGGCAATGGCTAGCATTAAAAACCCTCATTTTTGCTTTAAGAAAAACTATAACTACATTATGAATCCTTACTACTAAAAATACCATCCAGCTATAACACACTCGACAAAATAACATCTGGAACATTACTGAACACAGCATCCACGCCCCAGGAAAAAAGTTCCCGTGCCTGCTCAGGATTATCCACAGTATACGCCAGCACATAGCGCCCTAAATCTTTTATTTGCGCTACTTTTCTCTTCGTTAAGATGCGCCAATTCGCATGCAAAGCCACACAATCCAGTTGCAATAAACTTTCCTGCCAGTCCCCAAACCAATGATCCAACAACAAGCCCAAGCACAAGGATTTATCCAAAGCGCGAGCCGCAGTCAAGCTGACCACGGAAAAACTGGAAACCAGTAAATTTGGTCGCGCGGTAAGCCAATGCGCTTGCAAGGTCTGCACCACAGCCATTGCCGTTTCCTGATCCTTACCCTCACTCGGCTTTATCTCCACATTAACGCTTAAATTTAATTCAGCAGCCTGTTTTAGAAACTCGGCAAAAGTCGGTATGTTTTCACCAGAAAATGCTCTATCAAACCAACTTCCTGCGTCTAACGCTGCGATATCTTTATAGGCAGTTTTTGCAACTTCACCATGGCCGTCAGTAGTACGTTCCAATGTTTCATCATGAATAATAATAGGGACATTATCCTCAGTCAGCATCACATCGAATTCTATCCAGGGTATATGCAATTCATAAGCTTTTTGTAGCGCGGCCAGCGTATTTTCAGGCGCATAATGACTGGCTCCGCGATGCGCTATTACCCTGGATGATAAATCTAATCGCGGTGACGTCAACCTTTCACATCCTTTTTAGGCGCTACTGCTGCCCTCTGGGAAAAAGGTAATATGCTCATGCTGACTTTTTCAAGTGCGGGTGGAGTCGTTGGAGCGGGGGCTGGGGCTGGTTCATGAGTGGGTGCGGGGGTTGAAGCAGGTGCAGCAACCGGCAATTTTTGATCCTGCACCACTGAAGCAATTACTACGATTGCTGATTCAACTATTTTAGTATTAACCGGCGTCGATGATTCAGGTGCGGCCGGAGAGGACACGCTGGCAAACATTGCTCGCGGCTGCGCCATAGTAGTCATCGCGGGCTGTGGTACGGTTGTCACTCCATTAAAATCAATGGCATTTAAAAAGTAATGCTGATCAGGATAAGCCTGGTTCAATCGCGCAATTTCTTGTTTAACATCATTGTATATTGCTGCACGTGCGCCGGCATGTGACCTAGTTAATTCTGCAAGGCTAGGACTGAAATCTATATCAGCTATAGTATATGTTTCACCTGGCTTGGTAATCGCTTTGGCCTTATCTCTGATTGCCGCTAAAGCAGCACCGGGCAAGCGCGCTTGTGCTTCAATATGCAATGTTTCAAGCCCCGATTTATCCTCTGTTCTGCTAAATTGTGTGATATGCCAATCATTAGAAGGCACAATTTTATTGAGATTTTGCAATACCTTGTTATTTATATCAGCTAAACCGATCTTATCTAAACCAGCATCGATATTAACTGTCACATTCGCTGTGGTCGTAGTTGACCACTGCTCAACTGATGTTTGGTAAGTAATCTTATTCAGCACAAGTCCCCTAGGGATTGGTGATTCCTGTGCAAAAGCGCTAAAGACACTCAATAATGCTGTAGAGCTCAATACTATTTTTTTTACAGACAAGGTCATGTAGTATTTCCTATAAGTAGATGATAATGTTTATATCAGTATTTCAGTTTATACTCGCAACCTGTGATTCTCGTCATTCTTAACAAGCCATCACAGAATAGCGGGAATTATAATTCAAATCTGCTACACCCGATACACTTGTGTTTTCGGGTATAGGTGTATCAAAGGCAATGAACCCAGGAAAATCTATGACAACCGTTGCTCAATTTTCCATTGAATATATACAGTTTCTCAATGCTGAAGGAAAACTAACCCAACCCCTGCCTCCTTTTGCTCAAGACCCCCAAGTTTTGTTGGATATGTACCGACACATGGTTTTTACTCGCATCTTTGATGCCAAAGCCGTCACCTTACAACGTACGGGAAAAATGGGTACTTTCCCTTCCTCACTAGGCCAAGAAGCCATTGCTGCAGGCATAGCTCAGGTGATGCACCAAGAAGATTTATTAGTTCCTTATTACCGCGACCAAGGCATTATGATGGCACGTGGGGTTAAGCCTGCAAAAATTTTCGCCTACTGGGGTGGAGACGAACGTGGCAGCGATTTTGAACCGGCTCATGATTTCCCCATTTCAGTACCCATTGCCACCCAGTTACTCCATGCTTGCGGTGCTGCCTATGCCATCTCTCTACGTAAACAGCCACGCGCAGTACTCACTACCTGTGGCGATGGCGGCACTTCTGAAGGAGATTTTTACGAAGCCATCAATTTTGCTGGAGTTTTCAAAGTTCCCCTCGTGTTCGTCGTAAATAATAACCAATGGGCTATTTCTGTCCCCCGCAACCACCAGACGGGCGCTGTCACTATCGCACAAAAAGCTATAGCCGGGGGTTTTGAAGGAATACAAGTCGATGGTAATGACCCCCTAGCCGTAGGCGATGTTGTCGGCAAGGCATTAGACAAAGCACGCAAAGGTTTAGGACCCACCCTAGTCGAAGCGATCACTTACCGGCTCTGTGACCACACCACGGCGGATGACGCCAAACGCTATGTCAATAAAGCTGACCTTGATAATGCCTGGCAATGCGAACCCATTGCCCGTCTACGCCGCTATTTGGAATCACAGCAGCTTTGGACTGAAAACGATGAAGAAAAATTACAGCAACAATGCGCAGAAGAAATTGCCCTGGCGGTGAATGAATATCTCAATTTGCCACCTCAACCAGCCACAGCAATGCTGGATTATCTATATGCAACGCTGCCGGAAGCTTATCGGGAACAGCGTGAAGAGCTTTCTACTCAGGCAGTGCCGGTGGGGCATTAGTTCTTAGCCTCCTTCTACAGCCTTGGCTTTTTTCCTTCTCCCACAAGGGGAGGAGGAAAAAGCCAAGGCTTAAGAAGAAAACTTTTTACAACCTCAGGAACCACAGCATGGCAGAAATCACTCTAGCAGAAGCAGTCACACAAGCACTAGCCTATGAAATGGCTGCGGATAAAAATGTCGTCGTATTGGGTGAAGACATCGGCGTTAATGGCGGCGTGTTCCGTACCACTGTGGGTTTATTAGAAAAATTCGGTCCAGAACGCGTCATTGATACTCCCCTAGCTGAAAGCATGATTGCCGGTGTTTCCATCGGCATGGCAGTAGAAGGACTACGCCCTGTAGCAGAATTCCAATTTATGGGATTTATTTATCCTGCCATCGACCAGATAACTAACCACGCAGCTCGCATGCGCAACCGCACCCGTGGGCGCTTAAGCTGCCCCATCGTGTTCCGCGCACCCTACGGTGGCGGTATCCGCGCACCTGAACACCATGTAGAAAGTTTAGAAGTACTATTTGCACACGCACCAGGCTTACGCGTGGTAGTACCCTCCTCTCCCGCACGGGCCTATGGCTTATTACTTGCTGCTATTCGCGACCCTGATCCCGTTATTTTTATGGAACCTATGCGCATTTATCGCTTAGTTAAACAAAACGTCCCAGATAATGGACAAGCGCTGCCTCTTGATAAATGCTTTGTATTACGCGAAGGCAGTGATGTAACCCTGGTCAGTTGGGGCGCCTCTTTGCACGAAACATTGCAGGCTGCAGATGAGCTTGAGAAACAAGGTATTTCTGCCGAAGTCATTGACGTCGCCACCTTGAAACCTTTAGACATGCCAACTATTTTGCATTCATTGGAAAAAACCGGACGTTGTGTCATTATTCATGAGGCACCGCGCACCGCGGGCCTAGCTGCTGAAATTGCCGCGCAAATTGCCGAACGTGCTTTGACATCCTTGCTGGCGCCTGTGCAGCGCGTCACCGGTTATGATACAGTAATGCCTTATTTAAAAATGGAAAAACTTTACATTCCTAGCGTACCTAAAATCATAAACGCGGTTCAAAACGTAGTGGAGTATGCATGACAATTTTTAAACTACCCGATCTCGGCGAAGGTTTACCGGATGCTGAAATTCGTGAATGGTATGTATCTGAAGGTGATGAAGTCAAATTAGACCAGCCTTTAGTCTCTATGGAAACTGCCAAAGCCGTAGTCGATGTACCCTCCCCCCATGCCGGAAAAATAGTCAAACTCTATGGCAAACCCGGAGATGTCATACAAACCGGCGCCCCCTTAATTGGCTTTGCGGAAACTCATAATCAGCAATCTACCTCCTCAGATAGCGGCACTGTCGTTGGCGTCATTGAAACCAGCGATAAAGTCTTGCAGGAATCTCCAACCGGAATCGATGTAAAAATCCCATCACGCTCATCGATTAAAGCCATACCCGCCGTCAGAGCGCTAGCAAATAGACTGAATATCGATTTAACCACTGTTATCGGCACCGGAGCGGGTGGAGCGATCACTGCCGAAGATGTAAATCAAGCGGCTTCTGGCACAAAAACTGTTCTAGGAGAACCGCTGCACGGCGTAAGACGTATCATGGCATTACAAATGGCCAAATCTCATGCCGAAGTAGTTCCTGCCACCTTGGTAGAAGACGCCGATATACATAATTGGCCGGAAAAAACCGATGTCAGTCTCCGTCTTATCCAAGCGCTGATTAAAGCCTGCCAAGTAGAACCCAATTTAAACGCACATTTTTATGGTCAATCTGTGAGCCGTGAATTATGTCCAGAAATTAATATTGGCATTGCCGTGGATACACCCACTGGCCTCTATGTGCCAGTGATTAAAAACGCAGAACAACAAACCCCAGAAATGTTACGCACAACCCTTAACTCTTTTAAATCAAAAGCCGCTCAACAATCTTTCACCCCCGAAGATTTGCAAAATCCTACGATAACCCTTTCCAACTTTGGCACCATTGCCGGCCGTTATGCCAGCCCAATAGTCATGCCACCCACAGTCGCCATTATCGCCATTGGCAAAACCCGCCAACAGGTCGTACCCGTCAATGGTGAACTCTCTATTCACAACATACTGCCTATCAGTTTAACTTTCGATCATCGCGCAGTGACGGGTGGAGAGGCCGCTCGGTTTTTGGCAACATTTATAAAGGATTTAGAATAACTTCAGTGTTGCTACTGATTCCTCGTACTCACCCCTTCGGTTACGACAGCGGATACTCATTTTTGGCTTTAAAGCAAGGCGAAAGCAGTGGGGAAGGGTTTATCAGACCGTCGGGTTCATGGATGAACCCGTCGAGCTTACATGGACGTATTCACAGCGTGTCTGATAAGCCCTTCCCCACTGCTTTCGCCGATGGATGGCAACTGCTCAAAAGCTGGAACAAAGAAGCAAAGGTTGTATAGACAAAGAACTAGCAATAGAGGAAAATGCCAAAGGGTCAGGATGACAGCTAAAACCAAGACCGAACCACTACACAGATATTTGACCCAAGGCCAGTAATGAACGAAACCCCAACCTCGCAACCCCAGCAATCCCGCATGAAAAAGCCCATGATTAAAATGTTAATCATCGTCGGCTGCATCTTCGGTTTAATCTTCCTATTCGATATCGTCCGCGACATCTTAATGAAACGGTTTTTTGCCCATTTTGCCCTGCCCACTGTCACCATCTCCACCAGCATCGCCAAAGCTGAAGACTGGACACCGACCATCTCCGCTGTTGGCACCCTAGTAGCCACTAGTGGCGTCGAAGTCAGTCCGCAAGTTGCCGGCATGGTCACCGCCATTAATTTTCAATCAGGGCAAATGGTCAAACAAGGCGATCCGCTAGTGCAACTAGATGACCGCACCGATCAACAAGATCTCAAAAATTTCAATGCACAGTTAACACTGGCGCAGGTTGAGTACCAGCGTCAAGTGAATCTGGCCAAAACCAATTCCACTTCCAAATCCAGCATAGATCAAGCTGCCGCGACCCTACAAGAAGCCCAAGCAGCCGTCGCCAAAACTCAAATTTTAATTGACCAAAAACTTATCAAAGCGCCTTTCAGCGGCAAGTTGGGTATCCGTAATGTCAACATCGGCCAATATGTCTCCCCAGGCACCGGATTGGTCAATCTACAAACCATGGACCCTTTGTTAATACAGTTTTCATTACCTGAACAGAATTTAAAATATTTATACCCAGGCCAACTGATAGACTTTAGCGTGGATACCTACCCTGAACAAAAATTTCGCGGCCAAATCACTGCCACAGAAGCCTCAGTCAATACCCAAACCCGCAATATCCTGGTAGAGGCTACCGTACCTAACAAAGATATGCGCCTCTACCCCGGACTTTTTGCCAATATCGAAGTTTTATTACCTACCAAACAAAACCTAGTCACCGTACCGCAGACCGCCGTTTCCTATAGCTTGTTTGGTGACTCGGTCTTTGTGGTCAAACAGGAAGGCAAAGATGCTGACGGCAAACCCAACTTGGTTGTGCACCTGCGCTACGTCACAACAGGTGACCGCCGCGGCAATGAAGTCGCCATTATAAAAAATCTTAAAGCCGGCGAAGAAGTCGTCAACTCAGGACAACTCAAACTCGATGATGGCGTCAAAGTACAGGTCAACAACAGCGTACAATTACCAGGACTCTCCCCTTCCGAACTAAAACAAAATCGGTCTTAATCATGCAATTTACAGATCTGTTCATTAAACGTCCGGTTTTGGCAACGGTTGTCAGCTTACTGATATTTATTTTTGGATTACGCGCTATTCACGATTTACCCTTGCGTGAATACCCTGCCATGAAAAATACCGTCATCACGGTAACTACTTCCTATCCAGGCGCCAGCGCTGAAGTTGTGCAAGGTTTTGTCACATCCATCCTGGAAAAATCCATTGCCGGCGCTGACGGCATCGACTATATGACCGCCACCAGCAATCAAGGCGTTAGCACAATCCAGGTCTATATCAAGCTCAACTATGACCCCAATGCCGCCTTCACCGACATTATGAGCAAAGTCTCTGAAGTGCAAGGCCAACTCCCCACAGAAAGCAAACAGCCTACAATTACTAAAGCGACGGGCTCTACCATTGCCTTGATGTATATCAGTTATTTCAGCAAAGAAATGAGTCCGCAGCAAATTACTGAATTTATCAGTCGCGTAGTACGCCCCAAATTACAGACTGTTTCCGGCGTATCCAGCATCGATATTCTAGGCGGCAACACTTTCGCCATGCGTATCTGGTTAAATCCGCAACGCATGGCTGCATTGCAAATCTCTCCTGATGATATCGCCACTGCGCTAAAACAAAATAATTTTCAATCCGCAGCCGGTAAAACCAAAGGTGAATATGTGGCTTTCAACATTAACGCCATTACCGATATCCATGATGTCGATACCTTCAAAGACATGGTCGTCAAAAATAATGGATCTACCTTAATCCGCATACGCGATGTCGCTGAAGTAGAACTAGGATCAGAAAGCTATGACTCCCTTGTCACTTTTAATGGCCAAAAAGCCATTTTTATCGGCATCAATGCCACACCCGACGCCAATCCATTGACTGTGATAAAAGACGTCAGAAAACTGCTGCCAGATTTAAGAAAAATTTCACCGCCAGCATTACAATCTGAAGTGGTCTACGACTCCACTCGATACATCAGCGCTTCTATTCATGATGTGATTAAAACCATCATAGAGGCCACCATCATCGTGATTGTCGTGATCTTTTTATTTCTAGGTTCGCTACGCTCAGTCGCTATTCCTGTAGTCACTATACCCTTGTCACTGGTTGGTGTTTGCACATTAATGCTGGGACTAGGTTATTCTTTGAATTTGCTGACGTTACTAGCGATGGTATTAGCGATTGGATTAGTGGTCGATGATGCCATTGTCGTAGTTGAAAATATTCATCGCCACATCGAAGAAGGATTAACACCATTTGCTGCTGCCCTGCAAGGCGCGCGCGAAATTGCCGGACCGGTTATTGCCATGACCATCACCTTGGCAGCCGTGTATGCACCGATTGGATTTATGAGTGGATTGACAGGTGCATTATTTAAAGAATTCGCTTTTACCTTAGCCTCTGCTGTTATTATCTCAGGCATTATTGCATTGACGCTGTCGCCGATGATGTGTTCGAAAGTGCTCAGATCAGAATTGGCGGAAACCCGTTTTGCCCGTTTTCTCGATCAGAAGTTTGATCGGTTGAAATTATTTTATCAACGACGTTTAAATAGCACACTGAATTTTCGGCCTGTAGTGGTGGTATTTGCGATTATTGTGTTGACTAGTTGTTATTTTCTCTATCGCAATACGAAACAAGAGCTCGCACCCACTGAAGATCAAAGCGTACTGTTTGCACAAGCCACAGCACCCCAATATGCTAACCTCGATTACTTATCGACTTATACCAATGAATTCAACAAAATCTATGCCAGCTTTCCAGAAACCGCTGGTTATTTCGTCATTAATGGTGGTGACGATCCCACTGTGGCATTTTCCGGCATTATTCTAAAACCCTGGGCAGAGCGCTCACGTTCACAACAAAAGATAAATCCGTTATTGCAAGCTAAAATTAAGGATGTACCTGGAGTACAAGCTGCCGTTTTTCCTCTGCCGTCATTACCTACCGGAGGAAATCCATTACCAATTCAATTCGTCATCAACTCGACAGAAAGTTATGAGCTGGTCTATCAAATTTCGCAAAAAATTGTCGAAGCGGCGCGCAAAAGCGGCAACTTTATCTTTATCGATAATTCTCTGAAATTTAATAAACCGGAGTTGCAAGTCAATATTGACCGCAATAAAGCGGGGCAACTTGGCATTAGTATGCAGGATATCGGTCAAGCATTGGCCACTTCCTTGGGCGGCAATTATATCAACGTATTTAGCATGCAAGGACAAAGCTATGAAGTGATTCCCCAAATACTGCGTGAACTACGCTTAAATCCAGATCAAATCGCAAACATCTATGTAAAAGCCGGTAATGGGCAAATGGTGCCACTGTCTACTGTCGTCAATATCACTTCAGCCACCCGCCCCAATAACCTGACAGAATTCCAGCAGCAAAACTCCTCGACGATTCAAGGGATGTTGATACCCGGCAAAACCATTGGAGACGGGTTGAAATATTTAAAAGATCAGGCTGAAAAATTTATGCCTAAGGGTATGAGTTATGATTATGCAGGACAATCGCGCCAATACATACAGGAAAGTAGCGCACTGATTTACACTTTCTTCTTCGCGCTGATCGTGATTTTTCTAGTCCTCGCCGCACAGTTTGAAAGTTTCCGCGATCCGCTTATTATTTTAATCAGTGTGCCAATGTCAATTTGCGGCGCATTAATTCCTTTAAATCTAGGATTAGCCAGTATCAATATTTACACGCAAGTCGGGTTGATTACTCTCATCGGTTTAATCAGTAAACATGGTATTTTAATGGTGGATTTTGCCAATCATCTACAGGAAACCGAAGGCCTAAGCAAACGCGAAGCGATAGAAAAAGCTGCCGGCATCCGCCTACGTCCTATTTTGATGACTACCGGCGCCATGATATTAGGTGTAGTACCCTTAATTATTGCTACCGGTGCAGGCGCAGTCAGCCGCTTTGATATTGGTTTGGTCATTGCTACTGGTATGCTGATTGGAACCCTGTTTACGTTATTTGTAGTACCCACTATGTATACGTTTTTTGCTAAAAATCGCAATAAGAATACCTAAGTACTGCTCTCCTTTGAAAAAGGAGGTGAGCAGTTACCATTTTTTTATTCTCTTAAATAATCTGAATAAAAATCTAATAGACTAGCTTTAATAACCGGATCAATAATGTAATATTTTTCTGCTACATTCTTTTCAATTAAATCTTCCACCTCAAACCTGCAACACTAAAGCTATAACTACAGCTAGCAACTAGAATTGTGGTCATACACTACTCTTCCCCCTTCAAAGAGGAATCGAGAGAATTCGAGAATTTTTCTTAATTCATACCCACCTACCTTTCTACAAAAGCATCTTTCTCCAGCCAATAATAAAAAATTCGCTGTAATATTTTGCATTTTTACAATTATAGTGACATAATGTGGGTCAAAGTGGGTGAAAGTGGAGGAATGTGTGTTTCGCGGGATTAATCTAATACAACTGGATGCCAAAGGACGTATGGCCATGCCAGCCCGTTATCGCACACGGCTGCAAGACCTTGCGCAAGGGCGTTTGATTGTAACGATAGATACCCAGGAAGCTTGTCTTTTACTTTACCCTTTACCCGAGTGGGAATTGATTGAACAAAAAATTGAAGCCCTACCCAGCTTCCACAAAGCCGCACGACGCATACAGCGCTTGCTGATTGGTCATGCCACTGAGCTGGAGTTGGACAGTAACGGACGCATCTTATTACCACCGTTATTACGTGAATATGCTGCTTTAGACAAACAAGTGATGTTAGTCGGCCAAGGCAAAAAATTTGAGATTTGGAGTGAAACTGGTTGGCAGCAAGAACGTGAAGAATGGCTGACTGAAGAAACAACGGATGAGTCATTGCCGCCAGAATTGCAAACATTATCATTGTAACTTAGTAACTTTTAGAATCTGAAGCTCTTGACCCTAGCCCTGCCTCCCTTGCATGACCGGAGGATTGTGAGGGAGGAAGCGGTTAGGGTGAAGGGCGTCGGATTAGGGCTTGCGCAAAACCTTAATACAAGAAAAAGCCTGATACCATGCCACACCAACCGGTTTTATTAGCCGAAGTCATAGAACAGTTAAACATTCGGCCAGATGGTATTTATGTAGATGGTACTTTCGGGCGCGGTGGACATGCTAAAGCCATATTGCAGCTTCTGGGAGCTGATGGGCATTTATTTGCTATGGATAAAGACCAAGAGGCTATAGCCACTGCCCAGAAAGAATTTAACGACCCGCGCTTCTCCATCGCGCAAGGCTCTTTCACCAGCCTTTATGCACAAATGGAACAACGCGGCTGGTTAGGAAAAGTCAATGGCATCCTATTGGATTTAGGGGTGTCATCGCCGCAACTGGATGATGCGGCACGCGGTTTTAGTTTTTTACGGGATGGACCCTTGGATATGCGCATGGACAGCGCACAAGCCCTCGACGCCAAACAATGGATCAATACGGCACCTGAGCACGAAATCAGTAAAGTACTCAGAGAATACGGTGAAGAACGTTACAGCACACGTATTGCCAGAGCGATTGTTATGGCGCGCGCACAATTGCCCTTAACCACAACAGGGCAATTAGCGGCTGTCGTCTCCAAAGCGCATCCCCGCTGGGAACACCACAAACACCCTGCAACCCGAACTTTTCAGGCCATACGGATTTTTATCAACCGTGAATTAACTGATTTACGCGAGATATTAACCCAATCCCTGGAAATATTGGCGATTGGCGGGCGTTTAGCCGTCATAAGTTTTCATTCTTTAGAAGATCGGATTGTTAAAGAGTTTATAAAAACTCATAGCACGACTGAACACTGGCCTCGGGAGCTTCCTCTCACGCATGCTGCAATTGCAGCGAGCTTACGGTTGAAGCGAATTAATGGACCCATCCGGCCAGGCGAAAGGGAACAGGCGCAAAATATTCGCGCCCGCAGCGCAACACTACGCATTATGGAGAAAATCAAATGACCACTATGACCAGGGCTTTACCGGAAAAAAGTCCTATTGCAGTAAAACCAGCCGGCCTATTGCTGGCTAAACCGAGTTTTGGCACGTTGCTTCTAGCTGTAATCGTACTGATTTCTGGGCTTAGTGTAATCTATGTTGCCGACTTGAATCGCCGTCTATTTATGGATTTACAAGCAACCGAAGGCACACAAAACCAGTTACGCATTGAATGGGGCAAACTGTTGCTAGAACAAAGCACCTGGTCAACTCAAGCCAGAGTACAAAGTATTGCGCAACAACGTTTGGGAATGCAGGCTCCAACAAGTACGCAAATCATCAAAAATTCTTGAAGTAAAAGTAACGGCACTTTCCTATTACAGCCCCAGCTTCTTCCCTTCTCCCCTTGTGGGAGAAGGGAAGAAGCTGGGGCTATATAGCTAGTAACAATGATTAGATTTTGCTTAAATTTAGGTTTTACATTTCAATATGCAGTACTCCTGGCGCTTTCTCACCATAGCAGGACTCATCGTTCTAGGAATGCTAGTCTTAGTCGGGCGCATGTTAGATTTAAGTGTTTTAAACCGTAACTTTTTGCTAAAACAAAGCGAAGCTCGGATTATCCGCACTGAAGATATACCCGCCTACCGCGGCATGATGACAGATCGCAATGAAGTCCCCCTGGCTATCAGCGCTCCGGTTGACTCTATCTGGGTCAACCCCCAAATCTTTAAACCCAACAACACACAACTGACACAGCTAGCTGCCATTTTGAAACAAAATCCACAGGAAATTTCTCAACATATCAATGCCGATAGTGATCGTGAATTTGCCTATCTAGCCCGCAGTCTACCACCTGAAACAGCCGCAGAAGTGAAAGCATTAGACATCAACGGCGTGTTTTTTCAACGCGAATACCGGCGCTTTTATCCATCGAGTGAAGTCATGGCGCAAGTACTGGGATTTACCAATATAGATGACAATGGGCAGGAAGGTTTGGAACTGGCATTTAATGACTGGCTACGCGGAATTCCTGGCAAAAGGCAAGTGGTCAAAGACCGCCTAGGCCATATTGTGTCCAGCCTAGGCGTAGTCAAACCGCCCCAAGAAGGACGCGATCTTAATTTAAGCCTGGATTCTCGCCTGCAGTACCTGGCTTATACCGCCTTAGAAAATGCCGTACCTAAATTTCATGCTGACTCCGGTTCTATTATCGTCCTCGATGTCACCACCGGTGAAATTCTAGCCATGGCCAACTTCCCTTCCTACAATCCTAATGCCCGCTCAGTTCACGATAGCCGCAACCGTAATCGTGCCGCCACTGATTTATTTGAACCTGGCTCAACCATGAAAGCCTTTAGCATAGCCAGCGCCTTAAGCAGTGGCAAATATAAACCGACCTCGATTATCGATACCCGCCCTGGCTGGCTAGATATCAATGGCCGCGTTATTCATGATGATGATAATTACGGTGTGATTAATGTCACCCAAGTATTGGTAAAATCCAGCAACGTCGGTGTATCTAAAATGACCCTATCCTTACCCCCGGAAAATTTATGGAATATGCTGGTAAAAATGGGCTTTGGTCAACACACGGATTCAGGTTTTCCAGGTGAAGCCAGCGGCATCTTGGTGAAAGACCGGATTAAACGGCCTACTGACCTTGCAACTATGGCCTATGGCTACGGTTTATCAGTCACTGCTTTGCAGTTGGTGCAAGCTTATTCTATTCTTGCAAATCATGGCCTTAAACGACCGATAACCTTCGTGAAAGCTGCCCAACCCTCATCGGGCAAACAAGTGTTAGACTCTAACGTTGCAACACAAATGCTGGCTATGTTAAAAGCCGTTGCTGAAAATAATGGCGGACAAGCGAAGATTCCCGGATATCAGGTAGGAGGTAAAACCGGTACTTCCTATATCATGGGGCCGCATGGTTATATAAAGAACCGCTATAATTCCTCATTTATCGGCATTGCGCCTTTGAGCAGCCCACGCTTGATCGTGGCGGTGATTTTACATGGTGTACAAGGCAATATTCACTTTGGCGCACAGGTTTCCGCTCCAGTATTTGCTACTATCATGGGCAGTGCGTTACGCTTTATGAATATTCCACCCGATGATATGAAACCTGTACTTGAGGCAACTAATTAATTAGGCCGAGAGCCTTCAAAGAAAGTAAAACCTATGACGACAACATTAGAGACTTCTCAAATCAACAGTTCTGCCCTATTAAGCGATTTTACACCGTGGGCAAATATCCATACGCCCAATATCACCGGTTTATCTTCCGATAGCCGCGAAACCAAGCCGGGTGATTTATTTATCGCTTGCGCCGGTCCAATTAACGAAAGATGGCATTACATCGAACAGGCTATCAGTCGCGGCGCCATTGCTGCCCTGATAGATACAGAGATGGTTGATCCTTCACAAAAACCCGCCAGCATTCCCATCATTCCCGTGCCTGATCTAATTGATAAAGTCGGATTCATTGCCGCACGTTTCTATGGTGAGCCTTCAGAGGACATGCAAATCATCGGCATTACCGGTACCAATGGTAAGACCTCATGCAGCCAGTTTATTGCCAGAGCATTGCAACAAGCGGGTATGCAGTGTGGTGTAATGGGCACACTGGGCTCGGGATTTCCAGATGATCTTACGCCTGGCAGTTTAACTACACCTGACCCCATTACTTTACAACGCCAATTAGCTCACTTAAAACAGCGTGGCGCTAAAGCGGTCGCTATGGAAGTCTCCTCGCATAGCCTGGCACAAAAAAGAGTCGCCGGTGTACAATTTAAATACGCCGTGTTTACCAATTTAAGCCAGGATCATTTGGACTATCATAAAGATATGGAACACTACGGCGCAGCCAAGCGCGAGCTGTTTCTACAACCCGATCTCGAATATGCCATATTTAATACCGATGACAATTTTGGTGGACAATTACTGCGCGAATTCACTACACGCTTACCTTGTTATAGTTATGGCCTGGAAACTTCAGCTATCGTCAATAAACGTATCCAAGCCAGTCAAATCCGCTTAACTAGCCACGGTATGAGTGCCCAAATTACCAGTCCTTGGGGCAAAGGTGCACTACATACACATTTACTAGGCCGTTTTAACCTAAGTAACTTATTGGCTGTGCTCAGCACTTTAGGCGTGATGGGAATACCTTTGCCTGATATCCTGCATTATTTAGCTACCTTGCCTGGCGTTCCAGGAAGAATGCAAACCTTTGGCGGCGGCAAACTACCCTTAGTCGTCGTCGATTATTCCCACACCCCTGACGCATTGGAAAAAGCCCTACTAGCATTGCGAGAACATTGCCACGGCACATTATGGTGTGTATTCGGCTGCGGCGGTAATCGTGACCCTAGTAAACGTAAATTAATGGGACAAATCGCAGAACGTTTCAGCGATCAGATTATTATCACCGACGATAACCCACGCTTTGAAGACCCAGCAGCGATTACAGAAAACATCATAGAAGGTTTATTATGCCCCTGGGCAGCAGAAATAGAGCACGACCGCCACACGGCAATTGCCCACGCCATTGACTGTGCGCACACTGGCGATGTTATATTAATCGCCGGCAAAGGCCATGAAACTTATCAGCAAGTCGGCGCGATTAAAATTCCTTTCAATGATGCAGAGCAAGTACAAATGCAACTGCAATTGAAGCAGATTTGATTTATTAACATTTTGGTTTAAAACCTATGAAACTATCCCAAACCGCCTCTCTCATACAAGGCCGACTCACAGGATCTGATGTTGATTTTAATGGCGTCAGCACCGATACCCGCACACTGCAGCCTGGTGAATTGTTTATTGCCATTAAAGGCGCTAACTTTGATGGCCATGATTTCATAGCAAGAGCAGAAGAACAGAAAGCGGCAGCATTACTAGTACAACACCCCGTCAAATCACAGCTGCCCTATGTTCTGGTTAACAATACCATTACCGCTTTAGGGCAACTCGCCACCCATCACCGCCAACAGTTTTCCATTCCGTTAATCGGCGTCACTGGCAGCTGTGGAAAAACTACCGTGAAAGCGATGATTGCCAGCATTCTTTCTCACTGTGGCGAAGTGCTATTCAGCGAAAGCAGCTTTAATAATGATATTGGACTGCCGTTAACTTTGATGCGACTTAATCCTAGCCACCAATATGCTGTGATCGAAATGGGAACTAACCATTTTGGCGAAATCGCTGCCTTAACCCAAATAGCTCGACCCACCGTAGCCTTGATTAATAATGCCGCTGCTGCGCATTTGGAAGGATTAGGCGATGTCAAAGGCGTATCACGCGCCAAAGGTGAAATTTTTCAAGGGCTCACAGCGGATGGTGTTGGCATTATCAATGCAGATGATACTTATGCATCCTATTGGGAAACCCTGGTCACTCCACGAAAAATGCTGCATTTCAGCATAGCTAAAAACGCCGACATCATGGCGAAAAATATACAACTAGACGCCAACGGCAAAGCCCATTTCACGTTAATCACCCCGCAAGGTGAAACTGTTATCAAACTCCCTCTGCTAGGCCGCCATAATGTCGCTAACGCCCTAGCCGCTGCCAGTGCCGCCTGCGCAGTACATGCTCCCCTATCAGCGATAAAGGCCGGCCTTGAAGGTGTTATTGCCGTTAAAAAACGTTTGAATGAATATTCCGCCTACAATGGTGCACGCTTAATAGATGACACATACAATGCTAATCCCCTGTCGTTTAAAGCTGCTATTGAAATCTTAGCTAACCTACCTGGCGAGAGAATTTTAGTATTAGGCGATATGCGCGAACTGGGTAATCAAGAACAGCATTATCATCAAGAATTAGGCCTAGAAGCACGCCGCCTGGGTATTGAACGGGTTTTTGCTTTTGGTGAATTAAGCAAGGCAACAACACAAGCCTTCGGCGCACAAGGTCAACATTTTCAGGATCATGAGACATTAATCCAAACTTTAAAAACGAATCTCAATGATAATACGACAGTTTTAGTTAAAGGTTCACGTTCTATGCATATGGAGCGGGTTGTAGAAGCTTTAATTGTCAACTAGGTTTGAATATTTTTTCATACCTAAACTCAATCAACACTTAATGGTCTTTAACTTCATGCTATTTTGGCTCACTCAATTATTGCAACACTTCTACGAAGGTTTTCGCGTTTTTCAATACCTGACTTTTCGTTCCATTCTAGGAGCACTCACTGCGCTTAGCATCGCGTTATGGTTAGGCCCCTGGATGATAGCCAGACTCACTCGCTATCAAATAGGTCAAGTTGTGCGTAATGATGGACCGCAAACACATCTTTCCAAGGCTGGCACTCCAACCATGGGCGGCACGCTGATTTTAGTTGCCATAGCCACCAGCATATTATTATGGGGTAATCTTGCCAATCGTTATGTTTGGTTGTTACTACTCGGGATGCTAGGTTTTGGTACCATTGGTTGGTTAGATGACTATCTTAAACTGCGAGTAAAAAGCTCAACAGGTCTCAGAGCACGCTGGAAATACCTAGCGCAATCGGTATTGGGTTTGGCCATTGCATTAATATTATTTTTTACCGCAAAAACGCCAGCAGATACTTCCTTACTAATTCCTTTCTTTAAAAATGCCAGCATACAGCTTGGCATTTTTTATATTTTTTTCAGCTATTTTGTGATCGTTGGCAGCAGTAATGCCGTGAATTTGACCGATGGCCTCGATGGCCTCGCTATACTCCCTACTGTTTTAGTGGGCGGAGCACTTGGGGTGTTTGCCTATCTCAGCGGTAATGTTGAGTTCTCCAAATATTTAACCATTCCTTACATCCCTGGCGCAGGTGAAGCCGCTATATTTTGTGCTAGCCTGGTAGGCGCTGGTTTAGGTTTCCTCTGGTTTAATACTTATCCTGCACAAGTTTTTATGGGCGATGTCGGCGCACTAGGGTTAGGCGCTTCCTTAGGCATTGTCTCAGTCATCGTCAGACAGGAATTGGTCTTGTTTATTATGGGCGGAATATTTGTAGTAGAAACTTTGTCCGTAGTCATTCAAGTCACTTCTTTTAAACTTACAGGCAGACGCATTTTTAAAATGGCGCCACTGCACCATCATTTTGAACTCAAAGGCTGGCCTGAACCTCGAGTAATAGTACGCTTTTGGATTATCACGTTTGTGTTGGTATTGTGCGGGCTCGCTTCGCTGAAACTGCGTTGAATTTTTTCTCTGTAGGGGATAAAAATTTACAAATGGTTATATCAAGTGCTAATTCACGCTCTCAATCAGTCTGCCAGCCCGCTAAAACAAACACGCTGTAAATACGTCCCTGTACGCTCCTCTTTTTTCATCCATGAAAAAAAGGCTTTGTTTTAGCAGGCTGGGCTGGCAGACTGGTTGAGAGCTAACTTGAGTGCGTGCTAAAGTTTATCCCACACAGTTAGGGAATCGAGCCAGACTAAGCCTCATGCCTACAGCACTCCCCCAAATTAACAGTACGCATATAAAGAAAAGACTTGTCGTCCTGGCAGGATGCAGGGATCCAGATCATAAGACGAGAAAGATTCGCTTCCTCCACCCTTCCTTTCCTCACCGCATCTTGCCGAAACGACGATTAAATAAGATATGTGTATCGGATAGGTTCTATAGAGCTTTGCCTGATAAATACAACTTTTGTATAGCATTCGTAAGATAAAAGTGGACAGTATTTAACTTTAATTCTAAATTTATTCCAATGTCGGATAAAGAATTATTTTGCATATATCGCAAAATGCATTGAATCTCATGTTCAGTAAAAATAATTTTTTTGTCATATCTTGCTTCGATGAGTTTTGATTTTTTGTTGGTGTCTTTATTCATTTGATTTCCTTTTATTTAGATTAGATTTTGATAACAAGATTTCCTTTTTTAGATATCATTAGTCTATTCATCAAACAAATTGAAATATTTTAGCGGACATCATGCGTTTTTCTTTCTCTGGGTTAAAATGATAAGAATTTCAACTTGCCAAAAAATAGGTATAATTGGCTAAAAGGCCTATACTGTCATTCTATTTATATCTAAAGTATGATCGCACTCATTTTTTTAGTAAATTTATCAATATTGGAAAATTTACTATTTTTTGTAGTAAAGCGCAACATTTATTATGAATCTTGTATTATTGTATTGGGGTTAACATTATTTAAGGCTTTGATACCATGGCCATTAAGCATCAACCTGAAATTGATCGAGAAAATCTACCCACTGATTCTCCGAAAATGCGTGCCAAAAGGGTGAAGCGCGTGCGTAATATGGCAAATTTAAGTCGAGACGAAATGTGTAAAGACGGCGAAATTAACCTTTATACCTTAATTGGCTGGGAAAATGGCCGTTTCGGTGGGTTGACTACTAGTGGGGCTGAAAAAATTGTCGCAAAAGTTAAAAAAGAAGGCGTTCATTGTACTGTAGAATGGCTTATGGAGAATCAAGGTCCTGCTCCTTCAGTTAACCCTATTACTTTTGACGACACAGCAGCAACCGACTTAAGTGATGAAGTAGTTATCGATTATGAGTTAGCTTTTTTTAAGGCGAAAAACGTAAATGCGGTCAGTTTAACTGTCGATGACGAAGGTATGTTGCCTCAGTTTCGCGAGGGTGATGTAGTGGCCGGCAAGAAAAGAACAGGTCAAGATATAGACGTCACTATTGGTCATGATTGTATTGTAGAAACCGAAAATGGTGAAGTTTTATTACGTAATGTGCGTGAGGGTAAATTTCGCCACACATATACTTTAGTCTGTAACAACCCTACCCTCAAAAAAAAGCCATCCATTGTAACAGATATAAAGCTAATTTATTCTGCACCTGTTATTTGGCATCGTAAAAAAGATATCTTGTAATTTTAGTACCACTACAAACTATTTAATAACTAATAGGATAAGTCTGCATTTTTCTCCAATTTAACTCGTTGTTCAATTCGCATAAACCACATCATAGCAGTACATGCAACAATCAAAGTAATAATAATGGGCAGGTTGAAATGGTAATCTCCGGTTATTACCTGTAATACATAAGTAGCTATTGGGGTAAATGGTTCTAGCAAGGAAACAATTAAAGTACCTAATTCACGGATCGCTGCTTGATACATAATCAAAGGAAAAAATACAATAACTAAAGAAGCAAGGAAATAATATTTCCAACTCATTACGATATCACCGATAGCATGTGGCACGAAAAAAAGAGCTAATCCGCTCATAATGGTCAAGAAATAGAATCGAGTTGCCAAAATTTGCGTGATAGAAAATCCAGCTTTTCCCATGGCCTCAGAACATAAGCCAATAAATGCTCCAGTCACGCCACCTACTAGACACCAAAATACACCAAATAACACATTTTGAATGTGAGTTTGAACTGAAGCATTAATATATTGCTTAATAATAAATACCATCGTCGCTAAGACCAATAGCACTGCAAATCCTAGGTGTTTATTAGTTTTTAATTGATGTAATGGCGTTGATATAAAAAAAATTGTAACTGAAAGGACAGCAAGAATTATGCAGATCGTAGTTGCTGGATCTAAATAGCGTAATGCCATAAAAGTGCTTAACCAATTGAATAATGTAAAAAAATTCATCTGTAATAACACTTTAATATTGCGAGCGGCAGACTGGTATAGCCCAGTAATTTTTTTGTAGTTAATGATATTAAAGATAACAATGGCATAGCCAAAGGTGAGAAAAATACTCAGCATTTCATTATGAGATTTATTCAAATGTTCGATAAAAACAAATGAGATTGCGTTACTCAGGCAGCATAGCAAAATATAACAATAACCCCAACGAAAATTGATAGTAGTTTTAGGCATTTGTTGTTTCCATTTAAGTGCTGTTTAAGGAGGTTTCATAGTTATTCATAAAAATCTATTGGTCAAGAGAATAAATTACCAGAACCATAACTTATAAGATATTATTTTATTCTTGTAGATGCACAAGTTAACATTCAATTATTCTTTTCGTTAAGATAATATTTCTCACATAGCCTTTTAGACCAACTAGTCGTCCAAACAAACGAGGCCGCTGCTGAGATGATGCATCTCTTTGAGCCTTAAATAAGATGTGTGCATCGAATAGGATCTATAAAGCCTTGCTTGATAAATGCAACTTTTGTATAGCATTCATAAGATAAAACCGGACAGTATTTGGCTCTAATTCTAAATTTATTTCAGTATCAGATAAAGAATTATTTTGCATATATTGCAAAATGCATTGAATCTCAAGTTCAGTAAAAATAATTTTTTTGTCATATCTTGCTTGGAGGAATTTTGATTTTTTTTGAGTAGCATCTTTATTCATTTGATTTCCTTTTAATTTAGACTAGATTTTGATAACAAGTTTCTCAACTGCAGTTTAGCGAACTTCTAACCGCCCCGGATTCCGTAAAGTCTCCACTGCTGTCATCCTGAGCATAGCGAAGGATCTTCTTATAGTGGCATACCCGAGCATGAGACATCCATAAAAAGATCCTTTGCCACACTCAGGATAACAGCAGCGGGGAGGAGCTCAGGATGACAGCTTAGAAGTAAAATGACAATCAGTTACCAAACAATATTTATTTTTTCATTTTTTTCATTGATATTGAATCCACAAATATTGGGAATTTACCTGAATTTAAGGGTGAATATTTTCAGATAAATTTTCAAATTCTGCGGGAATTGAAGAATTTGCCTGAGAAAAATAGGGCAATTGCTTATAGAAATTACTTATATGCGATAGGTAAAAAGGGCTTGAACAATGATAGTTTTATAGTATGATTTTGAGGGTCAATTGGCAAAGAAAATTTATAATACTAATTCAGATCCAAATAAGGCTTCTTGAATTTGCTGGGTTGTTTTTACGTTAAGTTTTTTCATCCCACGAAATTTTATATTAGAAACAGTTTTAGGACTAATGAAAAGCTCCTCAGCAATTTTTTCTTGAGTCTTACCCTGAGTTATCAAAGCAAGCACCTTTTGTTCCTTGTCGGTAAGATTATGTAACGCATGCTTATTATTTTTCATAATATAGGTGACTAATTCATAACCCAAATCTGGCTGGATATAAGGCATGCCTTTATAAACCGTTTTTACCGCTTCAACACCCGAAAAATGTGAATCTTTATTAAGCAGACCTTTAGCTGGAGTACTTAGTAATCTACAAAGTGTTAATAAATGCTGACTTGCAGTTATAAAAATAATTCTACACAGCGGATTTTTTTCAGAAATTAACTGACATACTTGAATCCCATGAATATCCGGTAGATGAAGGTCCAGAATAACGATATCAGGTTGCAACTCCTGAACAAGATTAATTCCACTTTTACCATCAGATGCTTCTCCTATGATGTCAATTTCATCATCAGCTAAAAGACTTTTAATGCCCAATCGTGCAATTTTATTGTCATCAATTATTACTACTTTTATCAATGGTGGTCTCCGTTTACTTACGTGGGGATAATCGTTTAAATCAGCATGATCTACGCTACATTTTTCAAATAATTAGGAATCAAGGACAACTTTTTTTTAGTATAACGTTTTATATGCAACTCAATGCAGTCAATTTCCGCTTGAGTAGGCATGGTGTTACCTATACGCTCCAAAATGTCAATGGCCAGAATAGTTAAGTAGAGGGAGTGGCTAATGTCCTCTGATTTTGGGTTATTTTCCTTGGCTTCCAAATAGAGATGAATGAGTTCAATTTCAGATATTCGGCAATGTGCATCTAAATCGGCGGAAGAATTAATGTATTTCATATTAAACCTCTAAAGTAAATTACAACTCTGAGCCAAAGCACCTAGTTTTTGGCTCCATTTTTTCGCCTTAAGCGAATTTTAAGATATGCATATGAAAACACATGCCAGAATTGAATAATATTCTCAGAATTTCATTTAACTATGACCCATTGATAAAAGTATGCTAAAATTACCCCCTAAATATTTAGGAAAAAAAAGAGTTCAGTGGAATGAAATCAACTCAAGATCATAAAGCCCTCTTAGAAGAGGTCAGCTGAGATGAGGCACGCGAAGCTATAAGGGAAGCGCAGCCGAAATTAGCTGAAATAATTGAAGAGCGTAAGCCAAATAAAAGGCATAATTTAATTCGAGTCCGATATCCTTATGGTTCAACTGTTTTAAAGGATGGCATGATTCATGTGCCTAATTCATTAGGTGATGTAGTACCGTTAACCCATTCTTCGATTAGTACATCACTTAGAGATAGATTGTCTTATAGCGTATTTCCCCTAGGACTTATTACTCGGAATAGCATGGAGGTAAGCCGGGAAATAGAAGGCCGCATCATTACTCTGCAGTTTTTTTTGCCGGGGGTAATTATGGGCTTATGGGAATCATTAGACCCTCCTAAATCTCATTATCCGATTCGAATTTGGAATGTCACCGCAGGGGCGCGTTTCATTTTTACACTACCTAAGATTCAAGCTGCTGCGTTTTTCACGCGATTAAGAAAGGAATTTGATTTACCTAACCAAATCCCTAAAGATATTTCTCAACAATGGAACATGTTTAAGCGAATAGCTAACCATCCAAATTTCACCCATTCTTGGTATAACGAAATCTATTTTTTTCCTGTTGAATGGATAGAGCCTGATTCTAAAAGTATTGACTGGATCAAATTTCACTATTTTTTACTTCAAGAAGCCTGGTCGCTTTCTCAATATGCAAGAAATGCTCGCAATCAGGATGTCGTTTGGGATTATTTTGCGCGCATACTCTCAGATAAAGGTTATAAACCGAACCCATTACACATAGAAATCTTAAAACACATTATTGCTATTGCTATGGGGGCGTTCCAGGAATAAGAGCAGCCGGAATTTCTAATGAGGGCGCACCAGTTCAAGGATTTCATGAAGCACTCATTGATACCTACAATCTAAAAAATTACGTTCCGACCATAATGCATCCATACCCTTTTTCTATGGATGATCCACTGGGTTCTCCAGTTTACTATTCATATCAAGTCAATAATTTACTTACTTCATTACCTGCATCCAGAGGTCCTGCCAGCACTATAAATGAACTGTTGAATTTGCACGAATTGTTAGCTCATTTGCTTGAAGAAGCCAATTCGGATAGCAAAAAAATAGAAAATACCTATATTGCTGACATGGTAAAAAAAGTAAGTTTTGATTTTTTCCATAGCGATATAACTGAACAATATAGTGAAATTCAGCATACTAGCCAAATGTCAGAAAATGATCCGGCACTGATACAATTAGATTCAAAATATGGTCAACGCAAATTTGCGGAATCAGCACATTTTATTAGAGGCTGTGTAAGAATTTCTGTAGGAAACAATACCCTGATTAACAGGAAAGTCTAAAGCAAGTTCCTCAGCTTTTGAAAATATTCGTCCATTTAAAAATAAGTAATCAATGTTATTTTCTAAAAAGCAACGGATAGCATCTTCAGGTGTCTCTACGATAGGTTCACCCTTACCATTAAAAGATGTATTAAGTAGCAATGGCACTCCCGTTAAACGATAAAAATGCTGGATGAGCTCAAAAAAGATCGGATTAAGTTCTCTATGTACAGTTTGAACACGAGCAGATCCATCTACATGGGTGACGGCAGGTATCGTAAAACGCTTACCCTTCTTAACAGGTGCAACGAGAAGCATGTGCGGTGAATTATTAGCCAATTCGAAATATTCTTGGCAATATTCTGCTATAACCGCTGGGGCAAACGGGCGGAATCCTTCTCGACGCTTTACATAATAATTGATTACATCTCTTATTTCTGATCGTCTTGGATCAGCTAAAATGCTTCGATTCCCCAATGCTCTAGGCCCAATTTCGCTAGCGCCATTAAACCACGCAACAATCTTACCTTCACTAATCAATTTTGCAGCTAAAAAACAGGCATTTTCTTCTAATTCTTGCTCATCCAAATTTAAAGAAAAGCTATTAATAGCTAATTCAATTTCTTGGGGTTTATAAACCTTACCTAAATAAGGTGAAAATAATTTTCTCTTTTCAGTTGATCTAGGATGTCCTGCTAACTTATACATACCATGCATAGCACATCCAATAGAAATTCCATTATCTCCCGCTGCAGGTTGCACAAATATTTTCTCAAAAGGCGTAGATGATAAAATTTTGTAATTAGCAACTCCATTTAAAGCAACCCCACCTGCTAAACAGATATTTTTTTCTCCAGTCACTCGATATAAATATTTGCAACTATGTATTATCATTTCTTCTAACAATTGCTGATGTTTAAAAGCTAAATCTGCATATAGTTTAAATAATTGTCCACTATTACAAGAAACCTTAGCATCAGCTATCATATTTTTGCATAAGTTAAAAATAGAGCGATTATCAATGCTTATTTGCCCATCTGAGCATAATTGAATATATTCACGAATGATATTTAATTCTGGCCTGTCTTCTCCATAAGAAGCTAAGCCCATTGTTTTCCCTTCACCAAAATGTCCTAAGCCGATAAGAATAGTAATATTTTGATAAAATACACCCAGTGAGTTTTTAAAAATAATATGCGTGTCTTTTAACCTACTTATTTTTTCAGCTTCAGTAAAGTCTGAATAACCTACTACAGTATCAAATACCTGAATTCGATTGTTATTGCCTTGAGCAAACATCATGCATTCTGATTTGCCATCTGTATAAGTTCCATAACCATCTAAAACTAAAATTGCCGCATTAGCAAAAGGAGAAGGATAAAAAGCACTAGCAGCATGTGCTAAGTGATGGTTGATGAAACAGGCTTTATGTCTGAATGGTAAATCATTGTATAGACTTGAAATAACGATATTATCTATTTGGCTGAAATCCATATTTGCGGCATCTAAGCAATAATTGATGCTGCGCATATATTTCTCTTCGCGAACTGCCAGTGTAAATTTTTCTATCTCACCATTAAAGTGTTGTCCTTGCTCCTCTATAGTATACTTGTTTGGATCTAACACCATATTGTGCTTAATTCGTGTTAACCTCTCCTCTTCAATAGCAAAAATTTCTTGATTATCCTTCATTAAGCAGACTGATGTGTCATGAGTCACGTCCCCAATACCTAGTATGTTCATAAATCACCTCTTATGGATTTTTTGAAAGAGAAAATGGATTTCTCAATAGGGAGGCTGCCACTAAGCTGATAAAAAATGCAATCGGTAAAATAAACATGGCATGGCAATAGCTCACTGCCGGATAAGTTTTAACTTGGTTAATCATGATTGCATTTGAATGCAGGTCTAATATCCAACCAAAAAATGGCTGTGCTAGAGCCCCAGTGCACATAATTATTAAGCAAGCAATGCCAAGTGCTGTACCGCGCGCCATAGGATTACTTTCTGCTACAACGGCGTATCCCAAGACTTCCGTGCTACAAAAAAAGCCTAATAGCAAAAATAGGACTCCTAATTTAAAAGTGGATAAACTTGGTAGTAAAACAATTATTAATATGGTAGTTAACGCACCTAAAGCACCTATTAACATGGGTGTTCTACGCTGCTCAAAATGATCTGATACCCAACCAAAAAGCGGAGAACCCAGGATTAATCCTACAAAAAGCATTGAAACTATATTTGCAGCCGCTATTTTTGATACCTGATGAACATGGATGATAAATCCGCTTCCCCACACTGCTCCCAACACAGGTACCGGTAAATTAAGCAAGCTGGTATAAATTCCTGCCAACCAGGTTTGTCGATTGTAGACAGCTAATTTTATTTTGTTTTTAATTTGTGCCCTAGATGTTAAAGAGTCTTTTTTCTTATGAAAATTAGCTGTATTAGGCAAACCTATTAATATAAACAAATAAAAAAACAAACCCATGCCAACATACATCCATAATACTGTCCGCCAATCATAGATTTGTACTAATAACGTCAAAGGAGTTTGTGCAACTATTCCACCTAGCATCGCAAATGTCACAATGCAACCATTCACTAATGCAAGTCTTTTTGATGGAAAATTTTCTGCAATAAGCCTTAAACAACTTTGAAATGCAAAAGCACCACCTAAACCAGAGACAAATCGGCAGACTTGTGCTAGATGAAGATTCGTAGTCATGCTAAGAAAAAATGTTCCCAGCATCGAAACCATCATAGACACTAAAATAAGTTTTTTTGTTTCAAAATGATCTAAAAATATTCCAACAGGAACCAACATGAGAATTAAAGCATAAAAATAGCAAGCAGATAAATTGCCAAGCTGAGTAGCATTGATTGCAAATGCTTGCATCAGCGCAATGCTTAGGGCATTGAACATGTTCATTTGAACAAATTCATAGAAGAAAAACAGCGATCCCAAAAAACAAATAAGCCAGGGATTTATAAGCTTATTAGTCTTGGAATGAGATAGGTTATTTTTGATGGAATCCATTGGATATTCACCTTATATAATGAAGAGTTGACGAGGTGTTCACCAACTTTTTGCAAGAACAAATAAGGATATTCCTTGATTGCGATAGCAAAAGAAATCAGAAAAAATTTTGATTTTATTTAAAATTATAGCGTAAAATTTTTAACATCATAAAGTTAAAAATGTTTAAGTTTTTTTAAGATTCTCCAGTTTTAATCGAATCCTCTTTTGCATTATGTTTAATAGTTATTTCAAAATACTCTCTTAGTTCTTTTGCCGCTGGAAAATTATTTGTTTCAAAATAACTCAAAATTTTATCTTTAACCCATATTAGGAGTTCTGTATATTTAATCACTGTATCATAGTCTAAGAAAATTTTTTATATCTTCAAAATGGACTCTTTCTTTCTCCCAAATATAGAGTAAGCAAGTTTTTTCAAATAAGTGTGAGAGCAAAAATTTTGCAAGGATTTTAGTTACGAAGCTAAACATAAAAATAACTGAGGCACTGCACATAATGGCAATGAAAAATATTGAGCAGCTTGCCAGGTGAAATATATGGATGTTACATGCAGGAAGATGAAAAATGAGATTCATTACATAACTTTTTAATTCAATTAAATTCATAATACCCCTCTAAGCTTTAAAACCAATAATTACCATACAAAATCTCAAAGCAGATATAGAATACACTATTTTGATTGACCAAAATGTAGCCATGGAAGAAAATATATTTTTTTAAGGAGGCCTGGTTAATTTATAAACAAATTATTGCCTTTTTTAACTGGGATTTTGATTGTATTTAGTAAAACCATATTTAATAAGCGTTGCACGGGTGGTCAGGGTCATTTCTCACCAACAGCATCATTTTTTTACCCAAGTCCTAAAGTCTAATACCCACTGCAAACTCTTATGGTGTAGACGGTGGCCCCGCCCCAGGTTCCCCACCATAGATTAAAGGCTTTGGTACCAATGGCCGCTCAATGTGCCCAAGATTAATATTTATAATGGGATGATTGATATCATTATTTCCCGTGCAACCTATGGTAAAACGTGGCTTTGCAGCATCAACATCACAGCTAAGGTCATAAAATCTTACACTACCTTGGGTATATTGCGCATTTTCCGCATACTCCCAACGCGCCACTTCATATTCGCCATAAGGTTCTTGTGCAGCAACGCGAAACTTTACAAACAAATGTGCGGGAAAATCTGCTCTTCTAATTCGAAAAGTATATTTGCTATGTGCATATAAAGTCTGATCTTCCATCCTCTTGATATCCTGCAAACACAGCCTCTCTGAAAGTGGCTGCTGATCCTCCATTTCGGGTATTTCGTCTGAATTACTATAATCTTGGGGTAATACGACACTCACATTTTGTCCCAAATTGTTGTTGTGAGTTACCACAGTCGGTGCAATAGGCTCAGTCCGATCTGGATTGGAACGCACATAGGATCTATAAGCTCTTGGCACTACAATATTCAGATCCGCATCACTATCATTTTGTATAGTGACATATAGAGGAGCTAACACTAACGGATACCGACCCGAACAAATATCCGGCGGCTGCATCGCATTTACATCTGCGACGGTAGGGGCTTGCGCCAAAGCTATCGACATCATACAAGAACTTGCTAGCAGCTGAACTGCCACAATGAACTTATTTTGCATTTTTCGCATATTCCTTATGCTCCTTGAGGTACTTTAGTAATAATATAGCATATACCTGGAGCATTTGAGATTTAGAACCGCCGTTCCTCGGCCGGGACGGACGACGCGCGAGAAGGTCTAGGGTATGTACACATCATTTGCGAGCTACCCCCACAGAAACCTACTCAATCATTCCATCCTGAGATATTATGTTAAATATAACTACTCACCCTGGTATACAAATCTATGGAATTTACTCCCCTCACCGCCATCTCCCCCCTGGACGGGCGCTACAGCAGCAAACTGTCTGAGCTCAGACCCATTTTCAGTGAATACGGCCTGCTACGCTTCCGGCTGTTGGTTGAAATCCGCTGGTTACAAAAACTAGCGCAAACCAAAGAAATCGCCGAAATACCTTCTCTAAGCCTTAAAGCACAAGAACTGCTAGAGAATATTTATACCAGCTTTAGCATCGAAGATGCTGCCAGAATAAAAGCCATTGAAACCACCACCAACCACGATGTCAAAGCCCTAGAATACTTTTTGAAAGAACGCATTACCCATAATCCAGAGCTAGCCGCCATCAGTGAATTTATCCACTTTGGCTGCACTTCAGAAGATATCAATAACCTGGCCTATGCTTTAATGCTAACCACCGCACGCGAGCAACTCCTGTTGCCTTATATGGATCGTATCGTAGATACCTTAAAGCAACTCGCACACCGCTATGCCGAACAACCCATGTTGTCTCGCACCCACGGCCAACCCGCCTCACCCACTACCGTTGGCAAAGAATTGGCTAATACCGTCATGCGCCTTGAGAGACAACGCCAACAACTACAACAAGTGGCCATTTCCGGCAAAATGAATGGCGCAGTCGGTAATTTTAATGCCCACCTCATCGCCTACCCAGAAATAGACTGGCCAAAACTCACCTGCCAATTCGTCGAAGGCCTAAACCTAACCTGGAATGCCTACACCACGCAGATTGAACCACACGACTGCCTGGCAGAATTCTTTCACGCCTTAATGCGTTTTAATGTCATTTTGCTGGATTTTAATCGCGATATTTGGGGTTATATTGCTTTAGGCTACTTTAAACAAAAAACCAAAGAAGGCGAGATTGGTTCATCTACCATGCCTCATAAAATAAACCCCATTGATTTTGAAAATGCTGAAGGCAATTTAGGCCTAGCCAACGCTATCCTCGATCATATGGCTGCCAAATTACCCATCTCGCGCTGGCAGCGTGACTTAAGCGATTCGACAGTATTACGCAACTTAGGCGTAGGCATAGCCCACTCCCTACTCGCCTATCAGGCTACACTCACCGGCTTAAATAAACTTGAATTGAATACTGAAGTACTGCAGGCTGACCTTGATAAAAACTGGGAAGTACTGGCTGAACCCATCCAAACAGTCATGCGACGTTATGGCATTTCCCAACCTTATGAGAAACTCAAAGCCCTAACGCGAGGTAAAACAATTGATGCAACCGCTTTACTAAACTTCATTGACAGCCTAGACTTACCTGTTGCGGTTAAAACTTCTTTAAAGCAGCTGACACCTAAGACTTATATTGGCAATGCGGATGAGCAAGCTAAAAAGAGTTAGTCTAAAATGTAACCATTCGCCACTTTCAGCTACGGCTGTAAGAGGAATGTAGATTGCTAACATAACCCAGCGTATTTTTTTAGTTCAAGGAACGTAGCGAGAAAATACCCAATGAAATCCCGTTTTGCACAATGGTTAATTCAAAAATTCAGCAAATGGCTGCTACATGAACCACCACAACAGCCCTCATTTCTTTACGATTTTGAAAAAATCCGTTTTGAAATTAGGCCGGCCGATGTACTGCTCATTGAAGGACGTAATCGCGTCAGCCTCATTATCCGACATATTACCCATAGCACGTGGACACATTCCGCGCTTTATATCGGCCGCTTGTATGACATCGAAGATATCCAGCTGCGCAGCCACATCAAAAAATATTATAAAGGCTCCCCAGATGAGCAGCTAATGATTGAGAGCATCATGGGTCGTGGTACTATCATCACCCCGTTATCACGTTACAAAAATTACACCGTGCGCATCTGTAGACCACGCGGCCTTTCCCATGATGATGCTCAAAAAGTCAATTCGTATGCCCTCCATCATTTGGGTATGCGTTACAGCTTACGTCATATCATTGACCTGGCGCGCTTTTTATTCCCATGGGGGTTTATGCCTAGGCGATGGCGCTCCAGTTTATTTGTGCACAATGCCTTAAAACCCACAGAAGAAATCTGCTCATACCTTATCGCCAGTGCTTTTCAATCCGTGCATTTCCCTATTATTCCTGAAATTATTCGCGATAAATCAGGACTTACGCTAGTCAGCCGCAACCCCAAGCTCTATACCCCAAAAGATTTTGATTACTCACCTTACTTTGATATCATTAAATATCCTTTACTACCTTTAGGTGAAGGAATGTACCGCTATCTGCCTTGGAAAGAAGATGTATTAAGCGGTACCGAGTACATCCGCTTTGTCAAAGACGTCTCTCCCGGCCATTACACCACTGCCGCTAATGAAGACAAACCTGTGAAGCCATTTATCTCCCTGAAACATCTAAAGGCTGATGCAGAAGCTGAGAATCAACATCCAAAAGATAAAAAAAGCCATCCTGACAGTGATGAGGAAAAATCTAATTTAGATAAATAGTAACTGCTCACCCCCTTTGAAAAAGGGGGGCGCAGGCCACACGGCCTGCGGGGGATTTAAAGAGTTTCCATATTGTCAAAGTGTTGAATATGCTCCATAAATCCCCCTTAATCCCCCTTTTTCAAAGGGGGAGTTACGATAAATAAAATAATTGTGCTTTTAAACTCGGAAACCCAACATGCTGAATTTCACTATAAAAACCAATCCAACAACCCAAGCCAAATGGCTAGAAACCTCACTCAGCGGTAAACCACTTCTGACTACACCCCAACTCAACAAAGGCACCGCTTTTTCAAAAGAAGAACGCCATCATTTCGAACTGACCGGCAAATTACCTATACATATTGAATCGCTGGAAACGCAATGTGAACGGAGTTTTTTACAATACCAATCCTACGACAGCCCACTGCAAAAAAACATCTATCTGAATAAATTACACGATACCAACCAAGTATTATTTTATAAGCTCCTGCAGCAACATGCTGCCGAAATGATCCCCATCATCTATACGCCAACAGTCGGTATCGCCGTCGAAAAGTTCAGCCGTGAATTTCAGCAAGCGCGCGGACTTTACATCTCTTACGAAGATCGGCATATCATTGAAGAAATTCTGGATAACCGCAGCAACCCCGAAATTGACCTGATCGTAGCTAGCGATGGCGGCGGCGTATTAGGTATAGGCGATCAGGGAATTGGCGCAATGCTAATTCCTGTGGCTAAACTCATGGTCTATAGTATTTGCGGTGGTATTAATCCACTACGCACCTTGCCCATCCTATTGGATGCGGGCACAGATAATGAAGCCTTGCTACAAGATCCATTTTATCTTGGCTCCCGCCATGGTCGCATATCCGGCGAGCAATATGATGAATTCATTGAATTATTCATTCGCGCAGTCAAAAAGAAATTTCCTAAGGTGTTCCTACACTGGGAAGATTTCGGACGTGATAATGCACGGCGAATTTTACAAAACTATCAACATCAAATCTGCTCATTTAACGATGATATTCAAGGGACGGGCGCAACCACTTTAGCCGCCTTACTTGCCGCAGTTAAAAGCACACAATCCACTTTAGAACAACAGCGTATTATTATTTTTGGCGGTGGCAATGCCGGCACCGGCATTGCTGACCAGTTATTCGATGCTATCGTCAGAACCGGTGTCGCCCCTCAAGATGCAAGATCACGATTCTGGATCATTGATAAACATGGTTTGTTAATCGACACCATGCAGGACTTAACTCCAGCCCAAAAACCCTTCGCCCGCCCAGCATCAGATGTCGCCCATTGGCCTTCTGGCGGTAAAGCAGAAATTTCCTTATTGGAAGTTATTAAACAAGTACAACCCACCGTGTTGATCGGCTGCTCCGCCCGGGGCGGCGCTTTTACGCAAGAGATTATTGAGACGATGGCAAGCTTGGTGGCACAACCCATTATTTTCCCGCTGTCCAATCCGACTGAAAAAGCCGAAGCCACTCCCCAAGATGTACTCAATTGGACACAAGGCCAAGCTTTAATTGCCTGCGGCAGTCCTTTTCCACCTGTTTCTTTTCAAGGAGAAACACGCCGAATAGCCCAGTGTAACAATGCCCTAATTTTCCCAGGAATGGGCTTAGGCGTTATCGCTGTCAAAGCCAATCGCGTTACCGATAACATGCTATGGGCAGCCTGCGAAGCCCTAAACCGCTGCGCCCCCATCCATGACGACCCTCATGCGCCATTATTACCTAGCATAGACCAGGCTCATCAATCAGCTCGAGATATTGCCATTGCCGTTGCAACACAAGCTTTGGCCGATGGTGTCGCCACAATGCCATCTGGCGCTACCATTATCAGTTGTGTAGATTCTCAATACTGGTTTCCTGAATATTTGCCATTTCATCGGGTTGATGGTTAAAATATAAACACTTCAACTTTTTGAGAAACCCATTATGTCCCAGTTTTTTTCCGAACTCGGTAATGATTCACGAATTATCGCTGAGGGAGCTACAAGTAGAGCTAATGGGCTTTTCCAGTTTGTAAGAAATATAAATCCTCGACATGCAGCCATCTATGCAGCAAATACAACTATCATTATGGGACTTATCGTATTAGTAGGAGGACTGATAGATCAAGTCTCACATTCAACTCAATTATCTGAAACTAGATCCAATGATCTGATTGTCATGGTAAGTGGCGGATTAGTAGCGGCGCTTGGCACTGTTGGGAGGTGTGTATTGGACGATTGTGGCGTCGGAGATGAGGATGAAGCTGAAGCTGACCGTCAATTGGATTATCACATCGTGTAATGATGACTGAATTAGTCTATGAATGCTTTAGATAAGGCTAAAGTTGACTGCGCTTAGGAGCAGTCCAATTCCTTCTCTCCTTGGAACACTATTGAATACCTCCTCAGTTTAAGTGCGCCCCCCACATAGCTGTCATCCTTCGCTTGCGCTCAGGATGACAGCTATGTGGGGATGAGCAATTACCTCTAGAACAATGGATTATTCTTCGAATCCTCTTCCTTCTTGATAAATTCAATCCATTCTTTAGTTTCTTTAGAATCTTCATTCAACTGCAACGCCCGCTTAAACTGCGCTTGAGCCTGCTTCACTTCACCTGCATTGTAGAAACAGATCGCCAAGTTATACACAGAATTAAACTGTTCACCATAAAAGTGAATAGACTGCTGATAATAATAAACTGCTTCGCTATAACGTCGCAGCGTATGAAACACAATACCAATATCAAACCAGACATCGTAAATCTTCGGCATATAATAATAATTGCTTGCCAGTTCCGGCATGTGATTGGCTAGATAAATTTTGGTTTCATGCTCAGCATCAGGTAAAAGACTAATAATCTGCTTGCTGATTTTCCCGAAAATGTGTGGGTCCCAATCAGCAAAAGCCATATGCGCAGCCAGTGAATTAATGGGGCAATGCTTGAAGTTCTCTCGAATATTTCTATGCAGCGCAAAATAATCACCTGGACTCAAACGCTCCACATGCTCATAAACAGCATTTGCAAACTCAGGTAATTCATCCAGATCGATACCGACATAAAATGCTGCAGTATTGACTTCAGCACGTTGGGTTTGCAACACGGATTTACCACCGGCTAATTCAAAATATTTAGCAATGGCATGGAAATTCACCATCGTGGAGAAGCTGCCATGGAAAGCGATATCCGGAGTGCCCAGGTTTTCAAGCTCCTGAATATATGAATAAGCTTTATCCGTGGAAAGCAAAAATAATTTATCATTACTTAATTTTTTCAGATTGGAAAGCGCTATCAACCCAGCCGTTGGGAATAAGAAATGACTGCGACGAATTCCGGCATCACGATAGCTGAGCAAGGTCGCATTGATAGTGGGATCTTCATAATAATTTTCATGTAAATCGCCATTTTCATACTCAATCTTTATTTCTTCCATGCTCACCGGTTTGCCATTGACGATATTTGAGCGGTCAGTGGACAAGGTCACTAATGAAGCATAAAGCTGACTATCAGTGATTGCGAAGGCATCTTGCGATACGGTGTCGAAAATATAATTAGCAAATACAATGATGGGATTGGCTACACTGCCGGGTGTTAATACTGTCCCTGCATTTTTCAAAGTCACTGTAGTGTCTTTTTCCATATCAAATAAAGCAAAATCTAACATTTTGCTATCAATATATTTTTGCAGACCTGGGTGTGTCTCCCAGTATTTCAGGTTACTACCGGCATAATCCGTCATGACATAACAAATCTTAATATCTTCTAAGCGCAGGCGCTGAATAATACGCATCATGCGATTTAAGGTATGGAAACTTAGAATACCTGATCCAGTACCTAATTCAATAATATAAAACGGATGCTGCTTAGCTTCAGGGTGTTTTTTAACCCAGTCTTGCATCAGGCGCATACTCATTGAAGCATAGCATCCTGCAAGAAAGGGATTGCTGGTAGCATAAAATGGGACATCATTGACCCAAGCATCTACACCTTCTTTATCAAAATAACGCCGCTGCATTTCCCAAAGATAAGATTCGGAAAATTTTTTATTTTTTTCGATAATGACATGATTTAATTTTGACATATTTTAAAACACCTTGTTAATCAACAGTTTACGAGATTTACTTCCAGGTAGGCAATAACTACACTATCAGCAAAAGAAGAAGATATAACCATTGCTTAGCCGGACCTAATAAAAGTATAGGTGATTCTAATACTTTTACGTAGCTGCTTCTCCCCGAATATCCCGGCATGGCTTTTACTTGAATGGTTACCAATACAAACAAAACCTTAACACGCCAAACTGAAGGAAATCTTAAGAATATTAAGGCATTTGCGGTTTTAAGAAAATTGTATTCAATTAAAACAAAGGGTTACAACTGTCATCTTTACTTTATGTTCAAGATGACAATTCAGATTGAAAATGCTTACGACAAGTAGAAATATACCGTTCATTGCCACCAATTTCGACCTGATTCCCCTGGGTAATCACATGGCCATGCTCATCTATACGCTGATTCATAGTCGCCTTCCTACCACAAAAACAAATTGTTTTAATTTCAATCAATAAATCAGCCCATGCCAGTAAATATAAGCTCCCAGGAAAAGGTTCAGCCCTAAAGTCAGTGCGAATGCCATAAGCCAACACCGGAATATTTAACTGATCGGTAATGTGACACAGTTGCCGCACCTGCTCCTTAGTTAAAAACTGTGCTTCATCCACCAAAACGCAACGGATATTATTATTGGCCAAAAACGCTTGGTTAACTTGGTCAAATAAATTATCTTCTTCAGCAAAAACTATCGCCTCAGAACTTAAGCCAATCCGCGAAGTAACTTGACCTGCTGCAAACCGCGTATCCAGTTTCGGCACGAATATTAATGTATCCATCCCGCGTTCCCGGTAATTATAACTGGACTGCAACAGCATTGTCGTTTTGCCAGCGTTCATTGCAGAATAATAAAAATGTAACTTAGCCATTTTTCTTTCCTTTATCCTCGATCTATCACCAAACTTTTAGCCGGGAGTTTCCTTGCCACAAAAAAAGCCAATACTGTGAGCACCGCAATCACATACATAGCAGTGCTAAATGCCGACATATACGCATGGGCTGCTGCCCTGTGCACTGCTTCTTCACTTAAGCCTGCAATCTGCAGATTTGTCGTGCCTGCCAGCACAGTATCCAAATGTCCAATATTTGAAGTAGAAATTTTCAAGTTATGTTGCGTCATCCAATGTATAAACCGATAATTACTCAATGCTGAAATAACACTACCAATTACCGCCAGCCCAATTGAACCACTCACCTGACGAATGCCATTAGCAATGGCAGAAGCAATACCGCCCTTAGCATACGGAGCTGAGGAAATAATCGTCGTAATACAACATAACGTGATAAAAGGTATACCAATACCAAAAATAATAAATCCCGGCAGCAACCACCAAACACTATTTTGCCCAACAAAAAATGCAATCCACACACTACCGATGACAACCAGCATAGTTCCAAGACTTATCGGCAAACGCGGGCCGTAACGATCTAAAAAACGACCCGCGATGTAAGAACACAATAACACCGGAACCTGTGCAGATAGCAGGATAAGACCAGTTTTCCCAGCCGATAAACCCAACACCACCTGCAAAAATATCGCCCAAAAAATAATGCAAACAAACAATCCTTGCATCAGACTTAACACAAATAACGTGCGTGAAAAAGTCGTATTTTTAAATAAACTTAATTCCAGAAATGGATAAGTCTGACGCCGCTCTATCCAAAAAAATATCACCCCACTTACCAAACATAATGCAACGCAAAATAAAATAACATAAGAACTCCAGCCCAAAATCCCGCCCTGCATCAGCGCAAATACTAGGCTGACAATAGCTATAGTGAAAGAGGCAAATCCCCACCAATCAAAAGTTTCACCCGCATTGGTTCGCACTACATCTTTTGGCACCACAAACAGAGCAATCAAGATACCCAGCAAAGCCAACGGAAAATTAATCCAAAAAATCCAGCGCCAGCTTAAATACTGCACCAACAAACCACCCACAGACGGCCCCAAAACCAAGAACACCGAAGCACCAGAAACATAAAGCCCAGCCATTTTGCCAAATTCATTGCCAGGAACAGTACTGCGAAACAATGGCGTACCCGCAGGCAACATGAAAGCCGCCCCCACCCCTTGCACAACCCGACTGATGATAAGCCAGGTGACTGATGGCGCCATAGCACACGCAATCGAAGACAAAATAAACAGCGTCATACCGCCCAAAAAAGCCCGTCTATGCCCCCACTTGTCACCCAGCTTACCGCCAAGAATAACCAGTACCGCCAAACTTAATAAATACGCATTGACCACCCACTGCAACGCATCCTGAGAAGTATGTAACTCTCGTTGGATACTAGGCAAAGCCACCGGCAAGGCCGACTGATCCGCCATCACCATAGCCAAGGAAAGCGTAGTTGCAGTAAATACCCACCATTTGGGGTTGCGTGTGATATGACGAAACATGAAGAAGAATCCCAGAAAATCTTGAGATTATAGCGGGAGGAGGCCGCTAATTAAAACTACTACCGAGTAAAAAATTTTGAATTGATGATTCACTACTTTTGTGCTACTTATATGGAGCTATCAAATGATTACTGTAAATATACGCAAACAAGGTGGCGCTGCTATTATCACTATTCCTGCTGATATCCTTAAAATATTAAATCTCGAAATTGGTACCACATTGGAACTGGACATCGAAAAAGAAGGTTTTTTTGCTAAACCCATCACCCATACAACGCGTAAACGCTACACACTACAAGAATTGTTACACGGAGTGACCCCAAAATATATGACTACTCTCAATGCAGAAACTGCTTGGGCACGTGAAGGGAAGCCTAAAGGACGTGAAGTCATATGACTCAACATCGCCGCGTTGTGGAATGCGTATCTACAACAATAATTCAAAAATGCTAATTTAAATTTAAGTTGAATTGGATTTGCGGACTGAATCCTGAGGAATATTTTCTTTCTCGCTTAATAATTCTTCATCACCAATTGTTGGTGTATTTTCCAACGTCTTTTTTAATTGTACGCTCGCCCATTGCGTTACTTTTTCAGGACTTGGAAATGTACCATGACTGCTTAATAATTTAGTTATTCTGTCTTTTTCCAGGTCAAGGAATTGGGAATGATTATCAGTCAAACTCTGGTTTTCATTTCTCATATTTTCTATCGTTTTTCTTAAAGAGGATGCATATAAGTTTTTATCCTCATCCTGGGTAGGTCCTCTAACAAAAGTTATACCTAAACCATCAAGTGATTGTTTCACCGCTATGCCATCAGCCAGTCCACTCGACATTGCTTTATGTTCTGGGGGAAGCGGTTTTCCATCAATAATAGCTTGTTGCTCTGCTATTATACGCTGAAGACCTTGCAACCATTCTATAGCTTTTTCAAGTGATTTCGATTGACTGGCATCACGAGCTATTTCTTGTATTCGACGTCTTTGCTCTTCTCTTTGAGAAACATCGGTTATTTTAGTTAAATTAGCCATAGCTTTACTAACATTCTCGACCAAAAACTTTTCATAAAGTCGCTGTTCAACTGAAACTTTTTTTTCTTCACTCATAAATTGTTCTCTCTTTTTTAAAATTTTGCCCACAAATAATATCTGGATTATATCATTAGAAACTCTTATCCTGTAATCACTGTCCCCATCCCCTCATGGGTAAATATCTCTAACAACAACCCATGCGAAATCTTGCCATCCAAAATATGCACCCGCGATACACCTTGCTTAAGCGCCTGCACACACGCAGTTAGCTTAGGAATCATACCCGTCTTAAAATGCTCCGACTGTAAGCCGGCCTGTATCGCATTCACATCGATAGCATCAATGCGGGTGTTAGGATCATTGATATCCGCATACAATCCATTCACATCACTTAAAAATATTAACTTCTCAGCAGCCAACGCACCTGCAACCGCACCAGCTACCGCATCGGCATTGATATTATAAGCTTGCCCGTTACTATCCATACCAATTGGTGCGATGACTGGAACAAAACCCGAGGTAATTAAGGTGTTCAATAAAGTTACATCCACCGCATCCACCTCACCTACCAAACCTAAATCTTCCGCAGCAGACATATCATGCGCTTTAGGGTTATATTTTTTCGCACGCAGCAACCCACCATCTTGACCGGCGACCCCTACTGCTTTTACCCCTTGCTGATTCAATGCACTTACTAAAGAAAAATTTATTTTTCCCAACAACACCATACGCACCACTTGCATGGTTTCTGCATCAGTCACACGCTGACCGTTTGAAAATCGCACTGCTAACCCTAAACGCTCGCATAGTTCAGAAATTTCAGGACCACCACCATGCACGATCACCGGACGCATACCGCAAAAATGCAGTAACGCAATATCTTGCATGACTTGATTGACCCGCGCCAAATCAGTCATAGCAGCGCCACCATATTTAATCACCACCGTCTTGCCATAAAAACAACGTATGTACGGCAGTGCTTCTACCAAATGATCCGCTTTGGCAATAATAGAATGCATAACTTTTCTAGCTCCTGTAAGAGGCATTGATCTTGACATAATCATAGGTCAGGTCACAGCCCCAAGCCGTAGCTTGTGCCTCCCCCACTCCTAAATCTGCACTGAGTTTTACTGTTTTTTGTGAAAGTCGCTCTCGAGCAGCCTCTTCGTCAAAGGCCAAAGCTTTGGCATTTTCAAACAAATAGATATCATCAATGGCGACTTTCAGTGTATTAGAATTGAGCTGGATACCTGCCGCACCCAAGGCACAAGCAATACGCCCCCAATTCGCATCTTCACCGAAAACCGCACTTTTCACTAAGGGCGAACGACAAACTGCACGCGCAGCGATACGTGCCTCACTCAGCGTAGCGGCACCTGACACAGTCATCTCAATTAACTTGGTCGCACCTTCACCGTCTTGTGCGATTTGCTTAGCCAGATATTCACACACAAAGCGCAATGCTTGAATAAATATCAATCCATCCACGCTATTCAAATCAGAAATCTCAGCATTCTCCGCCATACCATTGGCCAACACTAACACCATATCATTAGTCGAGCTATCGCCATCGACGCTAATCATATGAAAGGTGTCTTCATTGACCTGCATCAATGCCTGCTGTAATGCTGACTTGCTGATAGCTGCATCCGTAGTAATAAAAGCCAGCATAGTTGCCATCATGGGATGAATCATGCCCGAACCTTTAGCAATCCCACCCATGCGTACGGTTTTACCCGCTAGAGTGAATTCCACCGCCACTGATTTAGTAAAGGTATCCGTAGTCAAAATCGCCTTTGCCGCTGGTTCCGATTCTTCCGCTAACTGTTGTGCCGCTTGCAAAATACCAGCAGAAATTTTGTCCATCGGCAATGGCACACCAATTACACCAGTACTGGCAACAGCCACTTGGGTTGCATCCAACTGTAAACTGCTAGCAGTGATCTCTGCCATAGTTTGTGCATCAATTGCACCCTGAATGCCAGTACAAGCATTGGCATTACCGCTATTAATCACGACCGCTTGCAGCGGATGATGGCAATGCTGCGCTGTGATAATAACCGGAGCTGCTTTAAGTTGATTAATAGTAAAAACCCCAGCCGCATTAGCAGGTTTTTGGCTATAAATTAATGCGACATCTTTTTTTTCTGGTTTGCGTTTTATGCCTGCATACACCCCAGCTGCCAAAAAACCCCTGGGTGCACAAATACTATTGTCAATGATTTTCATAAAGCTACTCCAAAATTACGGATAACGAATTTGCAAATTATCAAGACCCAGTGTTTCTTTAAACCCGCACATCAAATTCATATTTTGCACCGCCTGCCCCGCAGCGCCTTTCACCAAATTATCAATTGCACCTAAAACAATTAAGCGTTGGGTTCGTGTATCAACGCGCACAGCAATGTCACAAAAATTACTACCGGCCACGTTTTTACTTTGTGGCAATGCCGCATCAGAAAATACACGCAAAAACGGCTCTTTTTGATATTTGCTATGATAAATATCCTGCATATATTGTTCTGACAACGGGGTCAGTAATTTAAAATACGCTGTGACTGCTAGACCGCGTACCAACGGCACCAGATGTGGAGTAAATTGAATGCGTAAACGTTGCCCGGCCACTTTGCTCAAAGTTTGCTCTATTTCCGGTGTATGTCGATGATCTCCTGCCACTTGATAAGGTTTAAAATTCTCCGCAGTTTCACAAAAATGGCTATTCAAAGACAGTGAGCGTCCAGCACCAGACACACCGGATTTTGCATCAAAAATGAAATCATTCATAGCGATCACTCCAGCCATAATTGCCGGAATAGCTACCAAAGCAGCACAGGTGGCATAACAACCCGGATTAGCTACCAATTTAGCCTGTGAAATTGCCGCGCGCATACCCGCTTCCGGCAGCCCATAAACTGCTTGCTGTAATAAATGTGCCGGCGGCGGGCTTAGTTGATACCACTGCTGATAATCTCTGTTATTCTGCAACCTAAAATCTGCACCCAGATCAATAATTTTTTTACCTGCCGCCAGCAATTTCTCCACAATCGGTGTGGCATGACCATGCGGTAAAGCAATAAATACCAGCTCACAGGACGATGCAGCCATTTTTTCAATATCGAGTTTTTCACCCATGAGGTTAATCACATTTTTCAAATGCGGGTAAACCTGTGCCAACATCTCTCCGGCAAATGACTCAGTCGTGACACATTTAATTTCTACTTCTGGGTGTGCATTCAGAATGCGCAATAATTCTATGCCGGTGTAACCGGTGACTCCGATGATACCAATCTTCATCCTGTGTACTTCCTCTTAGAATAGACTTGCATTTTATCCAAAACTGAATAATAATTCATTTTTTATGAATAATTATTCAACCATAAAAACCAGCGGGAAGCAACTGCTTTGCCCCCGATTGAGGCAAAAAGATGAAATCACCACAGCATTATCTCACGGGAGAAGAACTAAGCTCCCAACAAACCCATAGCATTCTAAAGAAGGCGTTGCTACTTAAAAAAAATCGTCATCAAAATAACCTTGAACCCCCATTGCAAGGACAGCACCTAGCCTTGCTGTTTGATAAACCCTCTTTGCGTACTCGATTTAGTTTTACGATTGCCATGCGTGAATTAGGTGGCAATGTAGTGGAAAGTTTGTCGGACACCCGCAAAAAAGAACAGCCTGAAGATCAGGCCAAAGTATTAGGCGGCTATTGTCAGGCCATTATGGTACGGACTTTTGCTGATGATTACCTAGAACGCATGGGCGCAGCTTCACCGGTTTCCATTATTAACGGCTTATCTAATTTGCATCACCCCTGCCAAATTCTCGCGGATATGCTGACATTGCTTGAAGTATATGGCGCACTATCAGGGTTAACCTTAGCCTATATCGGCGATGGCAATAACATATTACACAGTCTATTATTAATCGCCCCAACCCTCGGCGTGAATGTGCATTATTGCTGCCCAGAATCGCGCGGCCCAGATGCTTCGATCCTGGCGCGCGCCAGCAAAAATGCCAACCCAGGAACCATTAAAGCATTTAGCAGTCCTGAGCAAGCCGTGAATACTGCTGACGCCGTCTACACCGATACCTGGACCAGCATGGGATTTGAAGGACAGAACCATGAATATTTATTCAATGGTTTTCAAGTAGATGAACAGCTGATGGCAAAAGCTAAAACCCAAGCCGTTTTTATGCACTGCTTACCTATGGAGCGCGGCAAAGAAGTCAGCCACACCCTGCCTGACCTGCCTTGCTCGGTGATTTTTCATCAAAGCGAAAACCGCTTACATGTACAAAAAGCATTATTACTGCATTTACTTGCAGCTTGATATAAACCTACAACACACACCCTGGAGACATCATGAACAAAAAAGTTATTCTAGCTTACTCAGGCGGACTTGATACTTCATGTGCCATTAAATGGTTGCAAGAAAATTATGGCCTTGACGTCATCGCGGCATGTGTCGATGTCGGCGAAGGCAAAACACTGTCAGCGATTGAACAAAAAGCCTTACAAGTGGGCGCGCAAAAATGTTATATCCTGCCCTTACAAGAAATCTTCGCCGAAGAGTATATACTGCCCGCACTCAAAGCCAATGCCTTGTATGAAGGCGTTTACCCGTTAGTCTCTGCGCTCTCAAGACCTCTAATTGCCAAAACCTTAGTAAACATTGCAAAAACGGAAGGCGCCGTAGCCGTAGCGCATGGCTGCACCGGCAAAGGCAATGACCAGGTACGTTTTGATGTCGCCATTCATTCTTTAGCGCCTCACCTGCAAATTATTGCCCCACAACGTGAAAATCCCACTTCACGCGAACAAGCGATCCATTATGCTAACCAACATAACATACCACTACCCGTTGACTTGGATAATCCCTACAGCATAGACCAGAACCTATGGGGACGCAGCTGCGAATGTGGCGCACTAGAAGACCCTTGGGTTGCGCCCCCTGAAGGTGCTTATGCATTAACCCAATCAATTGACAATGCACCGCTTAACGCTGAAGAAATCACCATTGAATTTGTACAAGGAAAACCTGTTGCACTGAATAATCAGACATTAAGTCTGACCCAGCTGATTGCTGAATTAAATATAATTGCCGGCAAGCATGGTGTTGGCCGCATTGACCATATTGAAAATCGTCTAATCGGTATTAAATCACGTGAAGTTTATGAGGCACCCGCAGCCATCGCTTTAATCACAGCGCATAAAGCCTTAGAAACTCTCACATTGGTGCGTGATGTTGCCGCGTTTAAGCCATTAATTGAACAACGCTTTGCCAATCTCATTTATGAAGGACTCTGGTTCTCCCCTTTACGTGAAGCTTTGTCAGAATTTATCAACGCTACACAGAAAAACGTCACCGGCAAAGTGCGCATCAAATTACATAAAGGACATGCAATTGTGGTGGGCAGAGATTCGCCTTTTTCTTTGTACCAAAAAACTTTAGCAACTTATAATGATGAGGATCAGTTTGATCACCATGCTGCACTTGGGTTTATTAAGTTGTGGGGCTTGCCTACACAGATTTATCAGTCGGTGCATGAACCGGCGCGTGAGTCTGAAACGGTTTAAATATTTTCTCACAGCCTATTACAGCCCTAGCTTCTTCCCTTCTCCCACAAGGGGAGAAGGAAAAAAGCCACGGCTGTTAGAGGAAAGAAGTCAAGGCTGTAATAGAACTCTCAGGAGATTCAACCTATGCAACAAAAACTCTGGGGCGGCCGTTTCACCACACCAACCAGCTTAGGCGCCGAAAGCTTTTTAGCATCCATTCATTTTGATTGCGAACTAGCCAGCGATGATATTTTAGGCAGCATGGCACATGCCGCCATGTTGGCACATTGCGGCATTATCACGGCCGAAGAAAACTCACAGATACAACACGGCCTGCATACCATTTTTGAAAAAATTGCCGCCGGCAATGCTGAATTCAATATCCGCGATGAAGACATCCATATGAATATCGAGCGTATGCTCAACCATCTTATCGGTGAAACTGCCGGCAAATTACATACCGCTCGCAGCCGCAACGATCAAGTGGCCACAGACACACATTTATATTTACGTCGACATATCATTGCCATCACCGATTTGTTAACTAAACTCAATGCAACGCTGCTTCATCAAGCGGAACAACACCAAAATGTGATCCTGCCCGGATACACCCACCTGCAACGCGCTCAACCCATCTTATTGCCGCTACATTTTTTAGCCTATAGCGCTATGTTTGCCCGAGATTGCGCCAGGCTCAAAGATAGCTGGTCACGCGTTAACCAATCACCCCTCGGTGCAGCAGCTTTAGCGGGTACTCGCTTTCCCACTGATCCGCATTACACCGCACAGAGTTTAGGTTTTGACGGCGTATATGCCAACAGTTTAGATGCCGTCAGCGACCGTGATTTTGTGGTGGAATTTTTAGCCGCCGCTTCCCTCATCATGGCGCATATTTCTAGGCTGAGCGAAGAATTGATTTTATGGAGCAGCCAAGAATTTAACTTTATCCGGCTAGATGATGCCTGGTGCACTGGCAGCAGTATCATGCCACAGAAGAAAAATCCCGACATCCCAGAACTGGCACGCGGTAAAACCGGCCGCGTCTATGGTGCACTACTCAATGTCCTAACGCTGCTGAAAGGCCTGCCTTTAGCTTACAATAAAGATTTACAAGAAGACAAAGAACCGCTGTTTGATACAGTCAAAACTTTGCGCGACATCTTAGCTATATTTTCACCTCTGCTAGCCACCTTAACCGTCAATACCACACAAATGCGCACCGCTGTCGATGCAGGATTTTTAAACGCAACCGATTTAGCAGATTACCTGGCACAAACTGGCCTACCTTTTCGCACCACACATCATATTGCCGGCAAGATGGTAGCGTATTGCACGGAAAAAAAATGTCGACTCGAAGATTTATCACTGCAAGAAATGCAGCAATTTGCACCGCAAATTACTGCTGATGTTTATAAAATATTGGATATAGAAAATATTGTAGCAACACGCGAAAAATTGGCTACAAATAAACACAATGCTGTGACGCAACAATTGGCGTTATTTAAAACTATTATCTCCCATGACCAAAAGTGGGTTAGCGATAAACAGGCTTTACTTGATAAAGTACATAAAAAATTTGATCTACCTGTTCCACATCAAAACTTACTGATCGAAAAAATATGACACTCTAGGGGGAAAATTTTTTAACTTGCAAGTTAGCCAAACTACGATAATGCTTCATATTACCTGTTACAATTTCTTCTCCATGATAAATAGAGGTTGCTGCAATTAAAGCATCAGCTAACTCAATTCCATCTGCTAATGAATGATTCTCCAATAGATGGATAGCATGAAGATTAATATTTTCATTAATATAATGAATACGAATTCTGCTGGCCTGTAAAAATTTATTCAGCAGATAAAGTTCTTGTTTATTTTTTACACCTTGTATCAGTTCCATCAACGTTACAGCACTTATGCTAACATCCATGCTATTATGCAAAATTTTTTTTGCTGCCTCGTTGCCACGAAAATACCAAATCAAAACATCTGTATCAAAGATCATGCACTCTGCCCTTTCGAAGTTTTCTAACATATTGATCCACATCCTTTGTAGTGACATCATCACGCCACATACCGAAGCCATAATCTTCCTTGATAGTATCCGAAATTTTGATAGGTACAATTTTTGCAATTGCACGATTACGTGAATAAACCACTACTTCTTCACCATGCTGTACCGCTGATAGTATTTGCTTCATAAAATTCCTAAGCTCTCGAATAGATGTTTTCATATTAATTATCTCATTTATTGTGTACACCTATAAGTATACACAAAACCATCAAATTTGCAAAACCCCATAAAGTCCAATACACTGATTTCATTCCTTCAAGGAGAGCCACCCATAATGAAAATCCTGGTTTCAGTCAAACGCGTTGTCGACTTTAACGTGCGCGTGCGGGTTAAAAGTGACCTAAGCGGAGTTGAGACCAGCCATGTCAAAATGTCTATCAATCCTTTTGACGAAATTGCCATCGAAGAAGCCATCCGTTTAAAAGAAGCTGGCATCGTAACTGAAATCATTGCCGTATCTATGGGGAGCATAGCCTGTCAAGAAACCTTGCGCACAGCCTTAGCCGCAGGTGCTGATCGCGCCATATTGGTGCAGACCGATCAGGAACTGCAGCCATTAGCAGCAGCTAAATTATTACGCCAAGTCGTTAAAAAAGAAGCCCCCGACCTGGTACTCATGGGAAAACAAGCCATCGATGATGACTGCAACCAAACCGGCCAAATGCTAGCCGCCCTGTTAGATTGGCCGCAAGCCACATTTGCCTCCCAGGTGAAAATTACCAACCATACTGCCGAAGTAACACGCGAAGTCGATGGCGGCCTTGAAACAATCAAAGTACAATTACCCGCTGTCATTACCACCGATCTACGCTTAAACCAACCACGTTTTATTTCTTTGCCCAACATCATGAAAGCCAAACAAAAACCACTGGAAGTGCTCACACCCGATGTGGATATCACGCCACGGCTCATTACCCAAAAAGTTGAACCGCCACCTGCCAGAAAAGCCGGCATCAAATTAAGCTCAGCACAAGAATTAGTCGCAAAATTAAAAGAAGCAGGTGTCCTGCAATGAACACGCTTATTCTGGCCGAACATGATAACCAACAGCTTAAACCTGCTACCTTAACTGCCATTACCGCTGCAACGGAATTATCTGCTGAAATATCCCTGTTAATTGCCGGACACCAGTGCACACAAGTAGCTGAACAAGCCACCAAAATAACCGGAATTACCCAAGTTTTAGTCGCAGACAATGCCGTATATGCACATGGCCTGGCAGAAAATTTAGCCGCATTAATCGTAACGCAAGCCCAAAATTTTAACTATATCCTCGCTGCTGCTACCGCCTTCGGCAAAAATATCCTGCCACGTGTTGCCGCATTATTAGATGTCGCACAGATTTCAGACGTGGTACGCATCATCAATGCCGATACTTTTATACGCCCCATTTATGCCGGCAACGCCCTTGCTACTGTGCAAAGCCAAGACACGATCAAAGTACTGACTATCCGTACCACTACATTTGCGCCAGCCACTATTGGGACCAATACCGCCCCCATCACCGCTATCACCACAGTGATTGAGAACAAAAGTAGCCAATGGCTATCATTGAAGCAAAGCGCTCAAGAACGACCCGAATTGACTGCAGCTCGAGTAGTCATCTCAGGCGGCCGCGGCTTGCAAAATGCGGAAAATTTTAAACTCCTCAATGCCATCGCCGACCGCCTCAATGCCAGCATAGGCGCTTCACGCGCCGCAGTAGATGCAGGATTCGCCCCCAACGACTGGCAAGTTGGCCAAACCGGAAAAGTTGTTGCACCCGAACTCTACATCGCCATTGGCATCTCCGGCGCCATACAACATTTAGCCGGCATGAAAGACAGCAAAGTCATCGTCGCCATTAACAAAGACCCGGATGCCCCCATTTTTCAAGTGGCGGACTTTGGATTGGTAGGAGATTTATTTCAAATATTACCTGAGCTGGAGAAGGCGTTGTCATAACTAGTTGCTGGCACGAAACTCAAAAAAAATGCACGTCGTCCCGGCAGGAAGCTGAGATCCAGCTGACAGGGGAGTTAAAGTTTCGCTTTCCTGCGACCTAGATCCCGGCATCCATGCCGGGACGACGCTTTTGCATTTCGCGCCAACAACTAACTATTGCAGACATTTTTAATCCTTAAGGAGCTATACATGTTAATCGGCATACCCAAAGAAATAAAAAAAGGTGAATTCAGAGTAGGCATGGCACCCAACAGTGTGCATGAAGTAGTCAGCCAAGGCCATAAGGTCATCGTTGAAAAAGGTGCTGGCGAAGGCATTGAGTGTCACGACACAGACTATGAAACCGCAGGCGCCGAAATCGTCAGTTCCGCGCAAGAAATCTTCTCCAACGCTGACATGATCGTCAAAGTCAAAGAACCGCAACCCATAGAATGCCAATGGCTACGCGAAGAACAGATTCTATTTACCTATTTACACTTAGCTGCAGACTCCGAACTCGCCAATAGTTTAATCAAAACCAAATGCATCGCCATCGCCTATGAAACTGTCACTGATGCACGCGGAGGTTTACCCTTACTGTCACCGATGAGCGAAGTTGCCGGCCGTCTTGCCATTCAAGCAGGCGCCCAAGCACTAGAAAAAATGCGCGGCGGTCGTGGAGTGCTATTAGGTGGTGTGCCTGGCGTTGAACCGGCTAATGTCGTTGTCCTTGGCGGCGGAGTGGTCGGGACTAACGCCGCACGCATGGCGATGGGACAAGAAGCACGCGTCACCGTACTAGATAGATCTCTACAACGCCTGCAAGAACTGGATTTCCAGTTTGGCTCTAAAATATCCACTATTTTTGCCACCCGCGCTGCGATACAACAATATGTTCTGCATGCAGATTTAGTCATTGGCGCAGTATTAGTGCCAGGCGCTACCGCACCTAAACTGCTAACCCGATCCATGCTCAGCAAAATGCATCCCGGTTCAGTCATCGTCGATGTGGCGATTGACCAAGGTGGTTGCTTTGAAACCTCCCATCCCACCACACATGACAACCCCACTTTCGTGCTAGATGGTGTGGTGCATTACTGTGTTACCAATATGCCAGGGGCAGTTCCACGCACTTCTACCTTCGCCTTAAATAACGCCACTTTACCTTTTATCATTACGCTGGCGAATAAAGGGGTAAAAATTGCTTTAAACGAAAATCCCAATCTGTTAAACGGTCTTAATATTTACAAAGGGAAGGTCACCCATCCTGCAGTTGCTGCAAGTCTCGGGTTAGATTACATACCACCTGGAGAAGCCCTTGCAGGAAATGCTTAATGACTTTCTGTCTTCTTCTCTAGCGGCATAGGCGAGCTCCCTCTCCCGTCTGTGACCCATAGGTATTTCCACAAATCCTTCTCCCCTTTGTGGGAGAAGGATTTGTGGAAATACCTATACTGTGACCGAAGGGAATTCCCTTGAAGAATTTCGTACTTAAACAACTCAGGTAAGAAAAACATGCTACAACCAGGAGATGCCCTATTAATCGTCGATCCCCAAAACGATTTTATGCCAGGCGGTGCTTTAGCTGTGCCCGAAGGCGATCGCATCATTCCCATCGTCAATGCCTGGATTGTCAGTGCTCAGCAATTATCTATTCCTATCATCATCTCTCGTGACTGGCATCCACCACACCATATCAGCTTTAAAGAACGCGGCGGACCTTGGCCGGAACATTGCGTGCAAAATACCTTTGGCGCTGCATTCCACAAAGATATTGTGATTCCTGAAAATGCTATCATCATCAATAAAGCATTTCTGATCGATAAAGATGCTTATTCAGCTTTTGAAGGCATCACCACTGACACACAAACCCCACTCCCTGAAAAACTCCATACCTTAGGCATTAAACGCATCTGGATAGCAGGTCTGGCACTGGATTACTGTGTCTATCATAGCGCGATCAGCGCCCACAATTTAGGCTTTGAATTTCATGTTATTTTGCCGGCCTGCCGCGCCATCGCTAAGGATAGTGCGCAAAAAGCGCTTGCAGATATGCAACAGCTTGGGGTAATGATTGAGTACGGGGCTCCGTCTTAATTATCTGCCCCGCAAAAACAATTTATCTAACTCTTGCATAGAAAATTGCCGGAAAGTAGGACGCCCATGGTTACACTGACCTGCATGGTCAGTTTTCTCCATATCACGCAGTAAAGCATTCATTTCCGCTATGCTTAAACGACGATGCGCCTGAGCAGAACCGCGACAGGCCAGAGTGGCCAGTGTTTCTTGTAAGGTTTCTTGAATTCGGTTGATACCTTGTTGTGCCATAAGATCTGCTAAAGTATCACGCACCAGCTGTACTAGGTTAACATTTTTTAAAAGCACTGGCGCTTCCCGGATCACACAAGTGGCTGCACCAAGACGTTCAATAGTAAAGCCCAATTGCTGAAACAACTCCTGGTATTCCTGCGCGTATTCAGCCTCCCTTTCACTTAGATTCAGGGTTAAGGGTAACAACAAAGTCTGAGATTTAATATTTCCCCTGGCATGTTCCGTCTTGAGTTGTTCATAAAGAATACGCTCATGGGCTGCGTGCATATCGACAATCACCAAACCTTTAGCATTTTCTGCAAGAATATAAATACCTTGTAATTGAGCCAGTGCATAACCTAATGGCGGTGGGCTCTGCGAGGAATCTGCTGCAATCGTTGCGCTGGTTATGGCCTGAGATACGACAGTAGCTGCTGTAGAACTGTTGCGATGTTCGGGCAGTCGTGATTGCGGATTAGCGTATAAAGCATCATACAAAGGTAACTGTTCTCGCACCTGTAATGGTAAAGGACGTTGTTGCCAACTCTCATGGGTAGATTGCTCTGAATTTAAATGGGGTTTGAGTTGTGGCGCAGCTATAGCAGCTGGAACCTCTGTAACAGGGAGTGGCGGGGGTGCTGAGGGCATAGCAACACTGGCTGTTGTAGATAAAGCACCCGGACGAAGATGCGCCAACACTTGATGGAGGCTCTTGAATAAAAAATCATGCACTAAACGACTTTCACGAAACCGGACTTCATGCTTAGTAGGATGCACATTGACATCCACCTCCACCGGATCCAGATTTAAAAACAACACATACGCCGGATGGCGATCACCATATAACACATCTTGATAAGCTTGACGCACTGCGTGTGAAATCAGTTTATCACGCACCATGCGTCCATTGACGTAAAAATATTGTGAATCCGGCTGGCTACGTGAAAAAACCGGTTGGGTGATCCAACCGCTGAGTTTTAAACCCGCTGCTTCAGTTTCTATGGCTAAAGCATGTTCCATAAAAGCTTCACCGCAAATTTTTGCGACCCGCTGTTCCTTTTCAAGCTGAGTGACCGCAGGCGGCACGTCCAATATAAGCCGTTGATTATGCTTCAGTACAATACCGGCCTGAAAACAGCCTAAAGCAATACGTTTTACCACTTCTTCAATATGGGAAAATTCGGTTTTTTCTGTGCGTAGAAACTTGCGTCGCGCGGGTGTATTAAAAAATAAATCGCGGATTTCTACAGTGGTACCTTGAGCATGGGCTACGGGCTGCATATCGGGCTTCCCTGTGCCTTCTGCATAAATCTGCCAGCCTGTTTCCGCGTCTTTAAAATGCGAACTTAATGTCAGTCGGGAGACGGCAGCGATACTCGCCAAAGCTTCCCCGCGAAACCCTAAACTATTGACCTGTTCTAATTCGTCTAGATTATGGATTTTACTGGTGGCATGACGGCTTAACGCTAACAACAAATCATCTTTATGAATACCCACACCATCATCACGTACGCGCATTAATTGCGCTCCCCCGCGTTCAATAAACAGCTGAATTTGACGTGCACCTGCGTCTAAACTGTTTTCAAGCAATTCCTTAATGACCGAGGCTGGACGTTCTATGACTTCACCAGCAGCGATCTGGTTAGCCAACAATGGGTCTAGGCTGTGAATTCTATTGCTCATTATCTGAATGCTTTCCCTTTGACACTATCTCAAATAACCTTTGGGATCGACTGGCTTACCATCACGCCGGATTTCAAAATGCAGTAACGTCTGACCTGCATCATTTTTACCCATATAGGCGATACACTGCCCTGCTTTGACACTGTCACCTTCTTTCACTGCTAAGGTTTTATTAAACGCATAAGCACTAAGATCATTTTCATTGTGCTTGATGATGATCAAATTTCCATAACCTGGCATGCCTGAACCTGCATACACGACTTTACCCGATGCTGCTGCCATTATTGGTTGATTCAATTTGCCTGCAATATCCAACCCGTGATTACCGCCAGAAGCCGTAGAATAACCGTGTACGACCCGTCCTTTAGTAGGCCATAGCCATTTTTCAGTGGTAGAACGTGTTGCGGTAACTGCTGTAGTTGTAGGTTTGACTACTGCAGGAGGGGGAGAGGTTTTTATGGCCTGTTGTGCTGCAATCGATGCAGATTGCGATGCAATTATGCCAGTCTGCTTTGAATTTGCAGCCGAGGAATTAACAGCAACTGTAGGCGTTACAGCAACTGGTGGCGCAGCAGCTACTTCAGTAGTCTTTGACTGTTGCGGGGGAACAGGCGCTGCTTCTGGCGGATACATATGCAACATCTGACCCGCATGGAGAGCATAGGGTTCTGATAATTGGTTATAGCGGGCTAAATCATGGTAATCCAGGCCAAAAGCCCAAGCGATAGAATAGAGAGAATCATTAGGCTGTACTCGATAATCACCCCCCGCCCGATTGCTTTGTTTCCAACCATCAACAACTGGCGCTTGATTATTAGTGCTAGTGCAAGCCAACTGTAAAGCAAATATAGCTAGTAAAATTATCCAAAGTAAATTTTTCATTCCTGTACCCAAAGCTCTTTTTCAAAAGGGGATGATTATGCACTTAAAACACGGTAAGCCCCATACCCAATAATGACCAGCACTACAAGAATCCAACCTATTAAATCAATGCTACGCTTTAATACACGATCAATATGCTTGCCACCATAACGCATTAAAAAAGCAACCGCATAAAACCGTAAACCACGTCCAAATGCCGAACCTATAATAAACGGCAAAAGTGACAGATGCAAAGCACCGCCGGCAATGGTAAATAATTTAAATGGGATGGGTGCAAAACCCGCAACAAACATCACCCATCCACCCCAGTGCCCAAACCAAATCTGCACTTTTTGATAGGCCAGCCCGTAACCAAAATGCATCAACAGCGGCTGAGCCCAATGGAAGAAAAACATGCCGATGATATAACCAAATAAAGCACCAATGACGGAAGTCACCGTACATACAGTGGCATACCAAATAGCGCGTTCCGGCCGAGCCAGACACATGGGAGCCAACATCACATCGGGCGGGATTGGAAAAAAAGAAGATTCTATAAAACTGACCGCCCCTAAATAATAAGGAGCATGACGGTGTTGAGCCCAGAACAACATGTACGCATATAATTTTGAGAATAGCCGCATATTATTTTTTCTTTGATTTGTACCACTTGAGTATCTCTGGCAGAACTATCGTGCTTCCAGATCAAAAACCCGCAATCCATTGTACCAATGGATCAAATGCTTGGTAATGTGTTAAATCTACCAACAGCGGTGTAATAGATACTTTCTTAGTATGGATTGCATAGAAATCCGTACCATGTCCAGCATCCTGCTCAAGTCCGGCAGGACCTACCCAGTATACCGTATGGCCGCGAGGATCTAATTGGGCTATAGTACGTTCCGCTTGATGACGAGTGCCTAAACGTGTTATTTCAAACCCATTGAGTTCTTCCAGTGGTAAATTAGGCACATTCACATTAAGGATAGTATTGGCAGGCAATGGGTGTTGTATCAAACGCTGTACTAGACGTTGGGCGACGACACCTGCGGTATCATAATGATAGGCAATTGGACTGCTACCCCCTGGAATGACTAAAGACACCGCAATGGCAGGCAATCCCAGAAAACGACCCTCCATTGCAGCCGCTACCGTACCGGAATATATCACGTCATCTCCGAGGTTCCCGCCCTCATTAATCCCAGATACCACCATACTGGGAGGCTTTTCCAATAAACCGGTAATCGCTAAATGTACACAATCTGTGGGCGTACCTTCTACACTGATAGACCCATTTTCCAAGGTTTTTATTCGTATTGGCCTATCCAGAGTCAGTGAATTGCTGGCACCGCTGCGGTTACGGTCTGGCGCAACCACTTTGATGGTAGCTAATTCTTGTAATGCATTAGCTAACACACGTATCCCTTCAGCGTATACGCCATCATCATTGCTGATTAATATTTGCATTTTTGGATCTTTACTCAAACTTTATCTCCTAACAATACCACTGCATGCACTGCTATGGCCTCCCCTTGGCCAATCGGTCCTAATTTTTCCATAGTAGTCGCTTTGATATTAATACAGCCTCTATCCAACCCTGTGTCTTTGGCTAAATTATCACACATCGCCTCTATGTGCGGCGCCATTTTGGGTTTTTCTGCAACAATGGTGGCATCAATATTTTGGATACTAAAACCTTTTTCCTGCAATAACTCTACCACTTTACACAACAAAGTACGACTATCTATGCCCTTATACCGAGGATCTGTATCAGGAAAATGCGAACCTATATCTTTTAAGGCAGCCGCTCCAAGTAGAGCGTCACATACAGCATGTAGCAAGACATCACCATCAGAATGTGCCTTCATGCCTTGTGGGAAGGGAATATGCACGCCACCTATTATTAGGGGTTTACCCATTTCAAATCGATGTATATCAAAACCATGACCTATACGCATTCTTTCGCTTCCAGATATCGTTCTAACCATAATAAATCATCAGGGTGAGTGACTTTAATATTATCAATAGATCCTGGTATCACTAATGGCTGCTTCCCTAACAGTTCAATCGCAGCGGCTTCATCAGTTATCGTTTGTCCTTTATGAATAGCTTGCGCTAAAGCAGCGGTTAATTCCCCTAAACGAAACATTTGCGGGGTCTGCGCCTGCCAGATACCAGTACGATCCATCGTCCGAATGACTCTACCTTCTTCATCAGTTAATTTTAAAGTATCACGCACTGCTAAGGCTAATAATCCACCTGTTGCATGATGTTCAACGCCTGAAATTAAGCGGTCAATATCCATTAACCTTACACAAGGCCGAACCGCATCATGCACCAATACCCAATCATCCGGTTGGGCAATAGGCGCTAACGCTAATAAGCCCGCATGAACCGAATGGCAGCGTTCCATGCCACCGCGGACAGTAAGCACGCGATTTTCAGCTATTTTGTCTTTAATTAATGGCCAATAGGTATCATGTGTAGCAACGACCACCGCTACTTTGTTTATTCGCGGGTGAGATAATAAACATTGCAGGCTGTGTTGCAGTATGGATTTACCTTGAACGATCAAGTATTGCTTTGGTATTTCATACCCCATGCGCCTACCAATGCCCGCGGCGGGTAATACTCCCCAGATATTGGCTGGATGTTGATTCAATGGTGATTACCTCTTTCGCTAAATTGTCAACCTGAGCCACCCACCCCACAAAAAGCGTGGAGAATTAAAAAAGACACTGTCTCGCGCAGGCCATATCGTTATTAAAAAATTCAAAAAACTTATGTCATTCCCGCGAAGGCGGGAACCCATTCTTAACAGGCACTCAAACTTTTTAAAGAACCATTGAACTTCATTTTGATAAAATTAATGAATTTTTCTGCCTGTCATGGATGGGTTCCCGCCTTCGCGGGAATGACAATATCATTTTGCTCACTCAAATGGTGTCTTTAGGAGCGTCAGTGAAGAATGACGGTGAAGGAAAAAACCCTAATTCACAATCTGATAAAACACTTCACCCGGTTTAACCAACCCCAAATCATCACGCGCCCGCTCTTCAATGGCTTCATCTCCTTGTTTTAAATCTTTAACCTCTGCCGCCATATGTGAATTTCTGTCCTGCATTTGCGCGTTTTCCTGATTATTCTTAGCAATTTCATGCTTTAGCTTCCAATACTGAGCAATTCCATCTGGCGAAAACCACAGCTTGTATTGCAACAAGGCGAGCAAAGCCAATAACAGAACTAAAACAAGGGCAGTTGGTTTCATATCAATCCATCCATTTACAAATGCGCAAAGGCTTTGCGTCCTAAAAACTGTGCCTTATCTCCCAATTCATGTTCAATATATAATAAGCGATTATATTTAGCTATCCGGTCTGAACGACAAAGTGAACCTGTCTTAATCTGTCCGGCACTCGTCGCTACCGCTAAATCAGCGATAGTTGTATCTTCGGTTTCACCGGAACGGTGTGAAATCACCGCTTTATAATCGCTGCTTTTAGCCATAGCAATGGCTGCCAATGTTTCTGTTAAAGTGCCAATCTGATTGAGTTTAATCAATATGGCATTGGCAATAGATTCTTTGATACCCCGAGCAAAAATTGCAGGATTGGTCACGAAAATATCATCGCCCACCAATTGTACTTTCTTGCCTAATTCTGAAGTTAGCAATGCCCAACCTGACCAGTCTGACTCACTCATTCCATCTTCAATGCTGATGATGGGATATTGTCTAACCCAGTTTTCGAGATAACGCACCATCTCTTCAGAAGACAGGCTGCGCTTTTCTGAAACCAATTGATAAGCGCCTTCTTGATAAAATTCAGAACTCGCCACATCCAAACCTAAATAAATATCTTTACCTGCCTGATAACCCGCTTTGTCAATTGCTTCTAAAATAACCTCTATGGCTGCTTCATTGGATGGCAAATCTGGCGCAAAACCCCCTTCATCGCCCACCGCCGTATTTAAACCACGTTGGCGTAATACGGCTTTGAGTGTATGAAACACTTCTGCCCCATAACGTAAAGCTTCAGAAAAACTAGGAGCTCCAGCTGGGATAATCATAAACTCTTGCATGTCCACATTATTATCTGCGTGTGCACCGCCGTTAATAATGTTCATCTGCGGTACTGGGAGCAAAGGTGTATCTTCTTGTGATAAATAACGGTATAGGGGAATATCCAGTTCATTGGCAGCCGCTCTAGCCACTGCCAGAGAAACAGCTAAAATAGCATTGGCGCCTAAACGCCCTTTATTTTCCGTGCCATCCAGGGAAATCATTATTTGATCGATCTGTTGCTGCTCGCGTACATCCTGACCCAGTAAGGCTTTTTGTATTTCTCCATTAATATTCGCTACTGGTTTTAATACGCCCTTGCCGCCATAACGGCTTTTATCTTGATCGCGCAACTCCAATGCTTCACGTGAACCGGTAGAAGCACCTGAGGGTGCAGCAGCATAGCCTGATTTTCCACTGGATAGTTTGACTTCAGCGGCTACTGTTGGGTTACCCCGAGAATCTAATATTTCAAAACCTTTGATTGCTGTTATTTTGCTCATGTTTTTTCCAGTTTTAGTTATAGATATTTCACCCCCTTTGAAAAAGGTGGTCGCAGACGCCGAAGGTGGCTGCGGGGGGATTTAAGAAGTTTAAAATACTAACCAAACATAAATAGATATCCAAAACTCTTTAAATCCCCCCTATACCCCCCCTTTTTCAAAGGGGGGGTGAGAATGAATGATGCTCAGGAAAGTACTTGCAATTCCAGCTGTTGCTGCTGCTTAACCAATGCATCAATGGCTTTTAATGTTTGCAACAACTCCGCCATTTTAAAGAGCGGCCAAGAATTAGGACCATCACTCAAAGCTTTATCAGGATCAGGGTGAGTTTCCATAAATATGCCAGATATGCCTACTGCAATTGCAGCACGCGCCAACGCTGGAATAAATTCACGTTGGCCACCTGAGCGCTCGCCTTGCCCACCGGGTAATTGTACTGAATGTGTTACGTCCATCACCACAGGTGCACCGGTTGCCCGCATAATGACCAAAGAACGCATATCCGTCACTAAATTATTATATCCAAAAGATACGCCACGTTCGCAGACCATAATTTGCTGATTACCCGTTGCTTTGGCTTTATCTACTACATGCTGCATATCCCAAGGCGCAAGAAACTGTCCCTTTTTTATATTAACCGGCTTACCACAAGCCGCAACGTTTTGTATAAAGTTGGTCTGACGACACAGGAAAGCTGGGGTCTGCAACACATCAACGACAGAGGCAACTTCATGCAAAGGTGTGTCTTCATGCACATCGGTCAGCACAGGAACCTGCACTGTTTGTTTCACTTTTTCTAATATAGCTAAACCCTTTTCCATACCGAGCCCGCGAAAGCTCTTCGCAGAAGAGCGATTGGCTTTGTCAAATGAGGATTTATAAATAAATGGAATACCTAGAGCTGCGGTGATTTTTTTTAGTTCCCATGCCGTATCTAGCGCTAGCTGTTCGCTTTCAATAACACAAGGACCGGCAATAAGAAAAAATGGCTGGTCTATACCGACTTTAATATGATTGATGTTCAATGGCTTGTCTCATGGTTAATAATTTCACTATTCCTTTTCTCAATCTGGCTCACCTTCAACGCAGCTTCTATAAACCCTGAAAACAGTGGATGGCCATTGCGAGGAGTTGAAGTAAATTCAGGATGGAACTGACAACCTACAAACCAAGGATGATCGGGTAGTTCAATCATTTCTACCAATTGACCATCTGCTGAAAACCCAGACACTTTGAGCCCAGCAGTTTTTAATTGCGCAAGAAAAGTATTATTCACCTCATAACGATGACGGTGGCGCTCGATAATTTCATCATGATTATAACATTGATGTGCCAAAGAACTGGGAACTAAATGACAAGTCTGGCCCCCTAATCGCATCGTACCGCCCAACTCAGTATCATGATGACGTTTTTCCACTTTGCCTTCTTTAGTAGTCCATTCAGTGACCAGCGCAACCACTGGGAAAGGCGTAGCTGGATCAAACTCCGTACTATTAGCCCCCTGCATATTCGCAACATGACGTGCAAACTCAATGATAGCCGTCTGCATACCTAAGCAAATCCCTAAGTAAGGAATCCCTTGCTGCCTGGCATACTGCGCAGCTGCGATTTTCCCTTCAATACCGCGCACCCCAAATCCGCCCGGCACTAAAATAGCATCCACGCCATGCAACAATTTAGAGCCCTGACGCTCAAGCTCAACCGCATCGACATATTGCACTTCGACCCGTGCGCGCGCATGCAAGCCCGCATGTACTAAAGCTTCTGACAACGACTTATAAGAATCCGTCAAATTGGTATATTTTCCAACCAAAGCCACCTTAACAATTGCCCGAGGATTTTGGTAATTATTGACCACCTGCTCCCAATCACTCAAGTCAGGTACCTCGGTCTTAAGATTGAGTTTTTCTACAACCAAATTATCCAAACCCTGCTGTGCTAACAAAACTGGGATTTCATAAATAGGGTTAACATCAGGCAAGGAAAATACCCCCCTGGCTTCCACATTAGTGAAAAGTGCAATTTTGGCGCGCGCCTCTGCTGAGAGTGCTTTTTCAGAGCGGCATACCAGAATGTCGGGTTGAATACCAATAGAACGTAACTCTTTGACAGAATGCTGTGTAGGTTTGGTTTTGGTTTCCCCAGTCGTAGGGATATAAGGCACCAGTGTTAAATGCAGAAACAAGGTCTCTGCAGCACCCAGTTCAATGCGCATTTGACGGATAGCTTCTAGAAAAGGTAACCCCTCAATATCGCCCACTGTACCGCCAATTTCAACTAAAGCAATATCTACGCCTTCAGCGCCTTCTTTAATTTTGTGTTTGATTTCATCAGTGATGTGGGGAATTACCTGAACGGTAGCCCCAAGATAATCGCCGCGGCGCTCCTTGCGAATTACATCAGCATAGACCCGGCCGGTGGTAAAATTGTTGCGCCGCGACATGGTGGTGTGCACAAAGCGCTCATAATGTCCCAAATCTAAATCCGTCTCTGCCCCATCTTCGGTGACAAATACTTCACCATGTTGAAATGGGCTCATCGTGCCCGGATCAACGTTAATGTAAGGATCTAATTTTATCAAAGTGACTTTGAGACCACGCGCTTCGAGGATAGCCCCTAAAGAGGCGGAAGTAATGCCCTTCCCTAATGAAGAAACTACTCCCCCTGTAATAAAAACATAGCGCGTCATAAAGTGAATCCCGGTAATGATGAAAATTGCAACTACTCCCCCTTTGAAAAATGGAGATACAGCAGTTACGAAACTTTGGTGTTCTTGGTAGGAATCATGGGGAAAGAACCAAGATTTAACGTAACTATTCAGCACATTGTTTGAAGTAGCAAAAAACGGTCAGATTTTTCCAAGGTCTGCCCTAAAAATTTAGGAAAAAGCGCAGCATACACAGAGTATGCGAGCATTTTTCCTAAATTTTTAGGGGTGAGATTGGGAAAATATGGCCGTTTCAATCCTGTGGTGAATAGTTACGATTTAACAATCATACCCCGGGATTAAATTCTACCAGCATGACCAATCCGCGTCTATGGCCACTTGCGGCATACTTTTTAGCCACTGCATGATTAGGCACTACGGCCAAATCCTCATCAAAGTAAATCAAGGGCAAGCGGTCACGCTGCCAGGGTGGGATGCGCCATTCTTGAAATAATTTCTTCAAGGGATGTGAACCACTACGACCCAAGGGATGAAATCGCTCTCCCCCCTGCCGGAAACGCACTGTTACTTCCGCCCCCGCTAAAATTTCCACCCCTTCCTCACCAGGTTTTGCGGTTAATATTCCCAAACCCGGTATCACTAACGGTTGTGTCATATCCCAAGAGAAAACTATTTTCGCATCATGAGCGGGCAGTGCTGGCATTGCATATAAACTATCATTAAAACGTCTTATCTCAACTCCAGACCAAGTCATTTTCGGGGTTCTATGTTCTTTAGAATACAAAAAATCCTGTTGCAATTGTGCGAGCCGACTGGCATTGGGGACTGGAAGCTGCAAGCTCTTGAGCCAAAAACGCAGTACATTTTTCTGTCGAGCCGGAGATAACTTCACCAAAGCAGCAACAGAAAGTGTATGCGGAAGCTCTCCGCCGGCCTGCGATAAATCCACTGCAGCCAACTCTTCCACTAACTCGACAGCCTCAGCACAATGCTTTGCTACCCGTGATAGCACTTTTTTGACTTGCGGCCAGCGTGTTGCCAGCGGTGGTAGTACTTGGTGGCGTAGATAATTGCGATCCAGGGTAAGCAGCAGGTTAGATTCATCTTCCACCCAGGTTAACTGATGCTGGATCGCATAATGCTGGAGCGCCTTGCGGCTGATGTGTAATAACGGCCGGATTAAACTACCTGTAGCAAATGGCTTAGCTAATGGCATGGCCGCTAACCCTCTGACACCTGAACCCCGCAGTAATTGCAACAACAAAGTTTCCGCCTGATCGTCCTCGGTATGCGCCAACAATAGATACTCTCCAACGCGCATTTCACTCGCTAATGCCTCATAACGCAGATTTCTCGCCGCTTCTTCCAGACTCCAATTGGCTAAATGCTGCCTGACATCAACAGATTTGACTAGAAAAGTTATATTGAGCGCCTGACATACTTGGCGACAATGCTCTGCCCAATCTTGCGCTTTAGGACTAAGACCATGATTGATATGTATAGCACGCATTTCCAACTGCGGATGCAACCTACGCAAGCTAGCTATGCTATGCAACAATACATGTGAATCCAGACCACCACTATAGGCAACTAGTACCTGAGTGGGGCGACAGAAATCTAAATGCTGTTTTAAAATTTCAGGGTTAAATGGCATGGTTTCTCTTCAGCTGCCATCCTGAGCAGCATTGGCTGTCATGATCCAGGATGACAGCAGGGGCAAATTTAGGTTAAAGTAAGTCATCAATCTGAACATATAATAGACATAAATCATTTTTGCAAATATAAATTTTCATACGCTAATAATATCCAATGAACATCGACCCACGACTATTACACCCCACAAATTTAAACAGCCAATTCCATAATAATTCCATAACGTTCGCTGATTATATACAGCAAACACAAGGCATGCTCAAAAATGCCAGAATTGATATCACGCCAACCAATCAAGATAATATCCTAACTGCAAACAGTCCTTATAATTGGATTCCATCCCCTCACAAACCTAAACGAGGAATTTTACTGATACACGGATTATACGACTCACCTTTCTCAATGATGGATCTGGGCAAACATCTTTTAAGCCAAGGATTTATTGTTCGCAGCATATTATTACCTGGACACGGAACCGTTCCAGGTGATTTATTGAATATAAAACGTAATGAATGGATCAAAGTTGTGGATTATGGCTTTGCGAGTTTACAACAAGAAGTAGAACAAATTTTTATTGGCGGCTTCTCATTAGGCGGCACCTTGGCTTTACACAAAGCCATCAGACATCCTGAAGTTCGCGGATTAATACTGTTCGCACCGGCAATAAAACTTTGGCGCTGCCGACTTGCTTATCTAGGCCAATCACTTAAATTAATTAACTGGTTATTCCCCAACTTAAAATGGTATCGAAGAAATTCGCAAAAAAGTTATACTAAATATGAATCTTTTTGTTTTAATGCGGCTTTCCAGGGTTGCAAACTAGCCAGAGAAACCCACGCATTATTGCAAAAAAAACCCTTAAAGATGCCTTTGTTTATCACACAAAGCACTACTGATGAAACCGTCATAGCTGATGGCGTTCTTGATCTTTTCAAACAACTACCTAATCCACAGAGCCGTTTATTGCTTTACACCCCGCAACCGATTGTTGTAACTGACCCGCGCATCAAACAAAGAACCAGTTACTTTCCAGAAAAAAATATTCTGGATTTTTCTCATACTTGCATGCCTTTTGCTCCAGACAATTATTATTATGGCGCACAGGGTGTTTATCAGGATTTTGCACACTATCAGCATAATATTCCGATAGATAAAAAAATCTATAACGGCAGCATCAGTAAAAAAAATTTATCCCTGCATACCATGCAACGGTTAAGTTATAATCCTGATTTTGATAATATGCTGGAAGAGATTGACGAATTTTTAAATTGCATTCTTGGAGTTTTCTAGTTGTAGTGAGTTTGATAAGGAATGTATACAAAATGATGTTTCTTAGATGAGAAATCCTTAGTATTTCGCGTTACCAAAGTAAGATCATAATATGTACAAATAGCAGCCTGCAAAGCATCAGGCAATCGCCATTTATATTTATTGCGCAGTTCCGCAGCTAAATCAGCTATTTCTAAAGTAATCGGCACCGCTTCAAAAAAATCCAAAAATCGTTTTACGTTAATACTATCCTCATGAATGACACCTACTAGCACTTCAGCACGAGTAATCACAGACAATAAGCTAATCTCATAATTTTTCTCAATAAATTCAGCAGCATCGGGAATATTATTTAAATGATCAATTATAATGACAGAATAGAATCCAATAAAAATTTAGTCATTTTATTTCCATTCATCTCTTATTTTTTTCTGAAAATCCAGACCATCTCCCGATTTCCAAATCCCTGCAGTTTTATGCAAAAGATTTTTAAAAGATGCGGGCTTAGTCTGTCGTTGCTGTGCTTCTTTACGATATTGTCTGACAGCTAAACGAATAACTGCAGTTATTGTGGTATGATTTTTTTTGCCTGCTTAATAATCCATTCTTTATCTGATTCAGATAAGCTAATAACTGTTCGTATCATAATCTATACACCCTCTGTATTTGATATATCATTAACAAAATAATATCACTATTTAAATTATACAACCAAATTTCTAACCTTGTGGACAATACTTAGCATAATCCTGAACCTCAATCGGTGAAACATACAGGCGTCCCGTGTTTAATAAAACAATGGCCTGTGAATACGTTGCATTAGAATGACCCGCACAATAATAAAATGTACCGCGCTGACCATTGGTAAAACCCGTAGGCAACCACTCAACTTTTTCATCTTTACCTGCGCTGCTGTTCCAAATTAATGTATCTTGCACGGGTAATGCTGGAAAACGCCGCAGCACATTGCCTTTTTCATCCAAAATAAGTTGTCCATCACTCCAATTACCACCACAAGTTTTACCATCCACGCTTTTACAAAAAATAATCTTCTGACCTCGATGAACTGCTTCACTACGCGCCAAATATAAACCACCGACAATTCTATTGGCTCCAGCAATGGCGCGATGCTGACCCAAAAAATCACGACCCGCCGGTACTACAAATATTAACAAACTCATCAGAACTACCAAGATCATCAGCATTTCTATCAATGTGAAAGCACGTAAATTTGGTAATAAATAGCCTTTTTTATTCGCGGTATTCGCCGTCATTATCAACTCTCCTTAAAATCCAGTCATTATTCACACCTTTGAAAAAGGAGCGAAATCCTAAATTCCCACACACTTTATTTCGGATAAATCTTCACTAATTTAACTGTATTCTCTTCAGTTTGGAGCACTTCCATCCGATATCCATGAATACTTAAACAGACACCAGAGTCAGGAATAATCTCAAGACTTTCCACAATAAGACCACTTAAAGTTTTTGGACCAGTGATTGGCAATACCCAATGCATTTCACGATTCAAACTGCGGATACTCATCCCACCATCGACAAGAAAACTCCCATCACGTAGTTGCTTGATGTGCTTTTGCGACCCCGGTAAATTGGTCGTAAACTCACCCACAATCTCCTCTAAAATGTCATCTAAGGTCAATAAACCCTGAATATCACCATATTCATCTACAACCAAACCCATGCGGCGCTTTTGCAATTTAAAATTGACCAACTGTACATTCAGCAATGTACCTTCAGGAATAAAATAAACCTCCTCCAGGATCGACAACAGCTTTTCTTCATCTAATTGACCCAAGGCTGCCAAATTTAATGCCTTGCGTAAATGCAAAATGCCCTGCACATTATTGATGTCCTCTCGGAATACTGGCAAACGGGTGTGCTGGCTGGTGGAAAGCTGCTGCAAAATAGCTGACCATGGGTCATTCAGATTGATCCCTACAATATCATTGCGCTGCACTTTGATATCATCCACCGTAATAGCACTTAAGTCTAAAACACCCAACATCATGTGCTTAGAACCCATCGCTAATTGACCGGCGGACTCAAATACCAAGGTACGTATTTCTTCACCCGTCAAATCATCGGTGGTTTTTTTCCTAATATTCACTTTGAACAGCTTTAAAAAATTATTGGAAATACTACTGGCTACCCATACCACTGGATAAGTCAGTTTCAACAACAACCGCAATATAAATGATGCTGGAAATGCGAAACGCTCAGGTTGTAAAGCTGCCAAGGTTTTTGGCGTGATTTCAGCAAAAATAAGCACCAGCAATGCAACGATTATCGTGGCAGGAACCACCGCGACCTTCCCAAACAATGTGATAGCAATCACTGTAGCGACTGCAGACACCAACATATTCGCAAAAGTATTACCAATCAGTATCACCCCCAGCAACCGATCAGGACGCTCAAGCAACTGGCTAACTCGCTTAGCCGCTTTATGATTTTTCCGTAATAAATGGCGTAACCGGTAGCGATTGATCGCCATCATGGCTGTCTCTGAACCTGAAAAAAAACCCGAAATCAGTATCAGAGCAATTAATGCTATAATCAATAAATGGATATGACTCAATGCCCCTTTTCCCTATATTAGAATACTTTTTCTTTTAGCTACTAAAGTAAACCACCGTCAATAAAATAAACCCGCTAAACGTGTAATACACAATTTTACGCCCACGCCAACCAAAAAAATAACGCCCCACCAGCAGAACTGCGAAAATAACCCAGATAATCAGCACCAAGATCGTTTTTTGGAGCAAGGGTAGTTTAAACAAATCATTAAAAAAATACATACTCGTAATTAATACTAGCGTCAATAGAAAAAATCCTAACCCTATCATTTGAAACAACAATCGCTCCATCGTTTCCAAAGGAGGCAATTTTTCAATAAAATTCCCCACATAATTACGCCGCAATAAACCCTCTTGAATGCGTAACAATACAGTCTGAAACGCAGCTACACCCAATACACTAAATGCGACCGCTGCAGTCAAAATGTGAATTAATTGTTTGGGATTTTGTGCTGTGTGCAATACATAATACCCAGGAAAAACGGCCGCTAACAACACCGAAAGCGCCGCCAAAGGGAAAGTAAATACGCATAAATTCTGTAAAGGATGCCGCACCGTCCCCAAGAGTACCCAAAGACAGATCAGCCAAATGATGAAGGAAAACATATTAAAAAAAGTGAGATTCTGGCCAATAGCCAAGTCAATCCAGCTATGCAATAGCTCACCATGGGTCAATACAGCCAGAATGCCTGACACCATCACAAGTAAGCCGGTATGCCGGAATCGACCCAGCAAACCCAGATACTGGGTTGTAGCTGAAAAAAGATAGAGCAAGATGCACACAATGGGTAATATAACGTGCATATGACTTTAATCTTCTCCGATAAATAAGTTCAAGGTATAATGACACAACACAGCCATAACAAACGTTCACAATATCACATTATCCCATTATTTTTAACGGAAACCTATGTTCGACTCCCTAACAGAAAAATTAACCCAAAGTTTAAAACGTATCACCGGCCAAGGCCGCCTAACTGAAGACAATATTAAAGAAACCTTGCAGGAAGTACGCTTAGCGCTCCTTGAAGCCGACGTGGCTTTGCCGGTTATCAATGATTTTTTAACGACGGTACGCTCTAAAGCCCTAGGCGCCGAGGTTTTACGCAGCTTAAAACCCGGAGAAGCCTTAGTTAAAATCGTCCATGATGCCATCTTAGAGCTACTGGGTTCAGTTTATGCCGATATCAATCTACAAACCCAGCCGCCAGCCATTATTTTGCTGGCTGGATTACAGGGTTCAGGAAAAACCACCACCACAGCAAAACTCGCAAACTGGTTAAAAACACGTAAAAACAAAAGCGTATTAGTCACCAGCGCCGATATTTACCGCCCCGCTGCGATAGCACAGTTAAAAACCCTGGCTGAACAAATTGGCGTCGAATTCTATCCCAGTGACGCCAGTCAATCACCGGTTGCTATTGCAAAGGGTGCTATACAGCAAGCTAAATCACAATTTATTGATGTGGTGCTAATTGATACCGCCGGTCGCTTGCATATCGATCAAGAAATGATGGCGGAAATCCGCGAAATCCACCAAGCCATCAATCCGATAGAGACTTTATTCGTAGTCGATAGCATGACCGGCCAGGATGCCGCCAACACGGCTAAAGCCTTCAATGATGCGCTACCCCTAACCGGAATTATCCTCACCAAAATTGACGGCGACGCACGTGGCGGCGCTGCACTGTCTATTCGACATATCACTGGCAAACCGATTAAGTTTGTCGGCGTAGGCGAAAAAATTGATGCTTTGGACGCATTTTATCCAGATCGTATGGCCTCACGCATTTTGGGTATGGGTGACATTCTTTCTTTGGTTGAAGAGGTGCAGCGCAAGGTAGACCAGAAACAAGCCAAGAAACTTGCCAAAAAAATCAAAAAAGGCGGTAAAGAATTTGATCTGAATGACTTCCTAATGCAATTGCAACAAATGCGCAATATGGGTGGCTTGTCTTCTATTCTAAGTAAATTTCCAGGCATGGCTATTCCACCTGCCGCCCAAAATATGGTGAGTGATAAATTATTCAAGCAAATGGAAGCAATTATTAATTCCATGACACCCAAAGAAAGACGCCATGTAGAATTAATCGGCGGCTCACGCAAACGCCGCATTGCGGCAGGTTCTGGCACTCAGGTGCAAGACATCAATCGTATGCTAAAACAATTTCTGCAGATGCAAAAAATGATGAAAAAACTCAAAGGTAATAATATGATGCGAATGATGCGGAATCTGAATATGTTAAAGGGCGGAGGTATGCCGCCTACCGGACCAATGATGTAAGTTAAAATTCCTCTTACAGCCCTGGCCTTTTTCCTTCTCCCGTCTGTGACCGAAGGGAATCCCCTTGTGGGATGGGAGAAGGAGAAAAAAAGCTACCTTCTGGAACTTACCCTAACCAATATGCCAACCCCCACCTTCTCCCCCTTATTAACTGACTTTTACCAGCTCGCCATGGCTTTCAGCTATTGGCAACTGAATAAACACCAACAAGAAGCAGTATTCCATTTATTTTTCCGGCGTCACCCGTTTCAAGGAAACTACACGATCTGCTGCGGCCTTGAAAATATCATAGATTTCATCAACCATTGGAAATTTGCTGAAGCTGAACTCAATTACCTACGCACCCTGAAATCCCCTGCCAATACCCCATTATTCACGGAAGAATTTTTAAAATTTCTTGCCGAATTACGTTTCAGCTGCGATATCGATGCTATTCCTGAAGGTACAGTGGTATTCCCTCACGAACCTTTATTGCGCATTAAAGGACCTATTTTGCAGTGTCAGCTGCTAGAAACTGCTTTGATTAACTTCATTAATTTTTCCTCGCTTATTGCCACTAAAGCGACGCGTATCTGCTATGCAGCCAATCCCAATCCGGTTATAGAGTTCGGATTACGGCGCGCCCAAGGTCCTGATGGCGGACTGTTAGCCAGCCGAGCTGCATACATCGGGGGTTGTACAGGTACTTCTAATGTATTAGCCGGCCAGCTTTATCATATTCCCGCCATGGGAACTCAAGCACACAGCTGGATTATGGCCTTCGATGATGAACTGAGTGCTTTTGCGGGTTTTGCTAAGGCTATGCCCACTAACGTGATTTTGCTGGTGGATACTTACAATACCCTGCAAGGTATTCATAACGCCATTAAAATTGGCAAAACCCTGCACGAACAAGGGCATAAACTGCTGGCTATTCGCTTAGACTCAGGTGATCTTGCCGTCTTGAGTCAAGCTGGACGCAAAATGCTCGATGCGGCTGGTTTTCAAGAAACACAGATTTTGGCCAGTGGCGATTTGGACGAATATTCTATAGCTAATTTAAAAGCCAATGGCGCTGCGATTGATCTTTGGGGAGTAGGTACACGCCTGGTGACCGCTTATGACCAACCCGCAATGGACTTTGTTTACAAATTAAGTGCGATAAAAAATGCTGCACAGCAGTGGGACTATAAGCTTAAAATTTCTGATAGCCCAAATAAAACAACTCTACCCGGGATACTTGCCACACGACGTTATTTTCAGGGAGGAAGTTTTCTGGGTGATGTGATTTATGATGTGGAAACGGGTATTGATGATCGCGCTCTGTTTCCTGAAGCAGAGCATCAGGCAGATTTGCTGGTACCGATTTTCCGTGGCGGTAAACAAGTTTACACTAGCCCTGAGATTGCTATGCTGCAAAAGCAATGTATTGAACAGCTTAAGGCGTTTCGCAATAGTGGGTTTGATCAATATGCTGCAAAACTGGAGCCGCGGTTGCTGGATTTGAAGTTAAGACTGTCAACAGGCGCTTCTTACCCCCTTTGAAAAAGGGGGTCGAAGGCTGAAGGCCTGAGGGGGATTTGAAAAGCTGGGAGTACTAACACACCATATTGCGCACCCAAAACTCTTTAAATCCCCCCGTAGGCCTTATGGCCTACGGCCCCCTTTTTCAAAGGGGGTGAAGCAAGCTCTATTTATTCAAAAACACCCCTAGACGAAGAAAAAACCCTACTCTGACGCTTTTGCCCCGCCAACGGATGCTCAAGCACAACGGTGTGCTCCCGATCTGGACCGGTTGAAACAATGGATATAGGCACTCCCACCAACTCTTCAATACGCTTAAGATAATTTTGCGCGTTTCTGGGCAAATCATTCCAAGTCGTGATGCCAAATGTCGTCTGCTGCCAACCTTCGATATCTTCATAAACCGGTTCACATTGCGAAAATACCTCCGTATCCGCGGTAGGCACTGATAATAACTGCCCTTGATAGCGATACCCAACACACAAACGCAGCACCGCAAACGGATCAAGCACATCTAATTTAGTGATGCACAAACTAGATAAACTATTCAGCTGCACTGACCGGCGCATCAAAGCCACATCAAACCAACCACAACGTCTAGGCCGACCGGTTACGGCACCAAACTCCTGACCGCGCTCTGCTAATTGTTGGCCTACCTGATCTTTAAGCTCAGAAGGAAATGGACCACCGCCGACACGCGTGGTATAAGCCTTCGCAATACCCAATACATAATCAAAATCTAAGGGACCCAAACCACTGCCCGTCGCCGCTGCGCCGGCTGTGGTATTAGAAGAAGTGACAAAAGGATAAGTGCCATGATCGATATCAAGATAAGTGCCTTGCGCACCCTCAAATAACAGCGGGCCACCCTGCGCACGAATGGATTCTAACATCAAAGATACATCGCTAATCATCGGTTTTAAAATTTCAGCATAAGCTAACAACTCATCCAATACCTTATCAAACGAAATAGCAGACAAGCCAAAATAATTGACTAACATAAAATTGTGGTAGTCAGTGATTTCCTGCAACTTTATGCGTAAAAGTTCTGGATTTAACAAATCCATCACGCGCAAACTACGGCGCGCAATTTTATCTTCATACGCGGGACCAATGCCGCGACCTGTCGTACCAATGGCTGCTTGACCTTTGGCTTTTTCACGCGCTTGATCCAACGCCACATGATGTGGAAGTAACAAACAGCAAGACTGACTGATATTGAGACGCTGAGATACCGGAATGTTTTTCTCTTCCAGTTCCTTTATTTCTTTAATCAACGCTTCTGGCGATATGACCACCCCATTACCAATAAAACAACGTACCCCCTCACGCAGAATACCTGAAGGCAAAAGTCGCAAAACCGTTTTTTCCCCATTGATAACCAAAGTATGCCCAGCATTGTGACCGCCTTGAAAACGCACCACACCTGCAGCATGGTCTGTGAGTAAATCAACAATCTTTCCCTTGCCTTCATCACCCCATTGCGTGCCCACTACAATTATATTTTTCGCCATGCTTAATGTCCGCCTGTTGCTTGACTGGGTTGGCTGCTAACTGCTTTACCCGGCAGATTATTAAAATATTTAAAGAATTCGCTATCAGGCGTCAGAATTAACAAATCTGTCTTATTATTGAAACCAACTTTATACGCTTCAAGACTACGGTAAAATGCATAAAACTCTGGGCTTTTGCTGTAAGCATCAGCATAAATTTGTGATGCTTGTGATACGCCTTGGGCACGAATGTTAGCAGCTGCAACTTGCGCTTGTGCCACTGCAATAGCCGCTTTGGCTTCCGCAGTTGCTTTTATGGCTTCAGCTTTAGCGCGGCCATCGGCACGATATTGGGTCGCATCTTGTTCACGTTTGGTGCGCATATTATTGTAGACTTTTTCACTGACTTCTTTAGGTAAATCTATACTTTTAATGCGGACATCCGCTATCCAAATACCTAAATTTTTTGCAGTGGCATTGGCACTATCTTTCAGTACCGACATCACATTCACCCGTTCACCTGAAACCATTTCTGTCAGTGTACGTTGGCCAAATTCAGTGAGCAGCGCACCATTTACCTGCTGCTGCAATAAAGTTTCAGCACGTAAAGGATCACCGCCTGTACGTTGATAATACAATGGCAAATCCTCTATCCGCCATTTGATGTAATAATCCACCAATACGTATTTTTGATCTTGCGTTAAAATACGTGAAGATTGCACAGTTAACATCTGCAAACGCACATCAAATTTCTGCACTTGATTTAAAAATGGGATCTTAAAATGTAACCCAGGTTTAATCACTTTGGCTTTACCGTCTGCCGTTTGTTCAATTTGTCCCAAACGCAGCAATAGTGCCTGTTGACCTTCACTGACGGTATACATACTGCTATATAAAGCAATCACTATGATGACAGCTACTACTATAAAAAAAGTTTTTAACGTATGCATTAGTTACCTCCCCTAACCGGATAACCACTTCGACCTGTTGCGCTATTTCCACCTGCCGCTGCAATGGCGCTACTCATCTCGGCCAATTGTTGTTGAGTATTATCTTCTGGTGTAGCAGCAGCTGTTGGCGGTGAAGACTGAGAAGTCGTTGCCATAATTTTATCCAAAGGTAGATAAAACATTTGATTACTACCTTTTTGATCTACGAATACCTTGCTTGCCTTGGTTAAAATAGTTTCCATCGCGCTCAAATATAACCGCGCTTCTGTTACAGTCGGATTTTTCTGATATTCAGGTAATAATGCTAAAAAACCCGCTGTGGCTGCTTTGGAGCCAGACACCACTTCCTTCTGGTAGGCATCTGCTTCTTGCATGATACGAGCAATCTGACCATCAGCAACTGCAGCAACTTGCTTGGCATAGGCGTCGGCTTTGTTGATATAAGACTGCTGATCTTCACGCGCTTTGATCACATCGTCAAAAGCATCGGTGACAGGTTCGGGTGGTTTAATAGGTTGCAAAGTGACGTCAGTGACTAAAAGGCCTGAGTGATAACTTTCAACAATCTGCCGCAACTGCGTGGCAACTTGGTCACGTATTTGTTGGCGACCAGTGGTTAACAATTGATCCAGAGTGCTATGCCCCACCACTTGGCGAAGAGCACTGGCGGTGGCTTGTTCTAGGCTGGCATCGGGGTCAACTACGTTGAATAAATAATTTTTAGCGTCGACAATGCGGTAAGGCACCGTGACAGTGACGGAAACTATATTTTCATCCTTGGTTAACATTTCTGAAGTGTAGGTGAAATTGGACACACGCTGCACATTGACCATTTTTTCAGATTCTATAAATCGTGGAATCCAGTGCGGACCCGGACCCACGGTTCTGACATATTCACCAAAACGCAGCACGACTGCCCGATCAGCCGGAGAAACAATATAAATCCCTGATAAACCCCAAACTATCAGCAAGGCTATGATAATCAGGATAGAAAAAAACACCGGCACCCCATTCACGCTTACTGGCGTTCCTGAGCCGCCGGCTGCCCCCCCCTTTTTACCACCAAAAGCAGTCATCAATTTATTTTTAAATTGTCGAAAAACTGCATCTAAATCAGGAGGACCTCCTTGTGGCTTATTCTTATCCCTTCCCCAAGGATCTTTGTTTTGGTCGGACGGATTCCACGGCATACTATTTTTCTCCGGTTTTCTTTTAGACAAAAGCTAAGCTTAGCATTGTAAACTGGCAAGGGGCAACTCAATCACCCCCTCATCAACTTCTCATACTCATCTCGAGGCAACTTTATTAACAGCATATAACCTCCATCCTCCTCCAGCCGTTCACTCACCACTGCACCCAGTTTATACAAAGCAGCACGCAACTTACCTTGTGCTGCAGTTAAATGAATTTCTTCATTCACCCAGTCATTGCATAATAATTCACCCAATGCCTGATGCACTAAAGAAAGACCTGCGCCGGTTTCCGCAGACACCCAAACTCGAAACGGACGACCTTCGGGATCACGGTCAATCCGAGGAGTTTGATCCGGCAATAAATCCAGTTTATTAAATATCTGTAACTGCGGGACTTTTTCAGCACCAATTTGTTTGACCACTTTATCTACCTGCTCTATATACAACTGCCGCTCTGGATTATGCGCATCAATGACGTGCAACAATAAATCCGCCTCCAGAACTTCTTCTAAAGTGGCTCTAAAAGCATCAACTAAGTGATGGGGTAAATCGCGAATAAATCCCACCGTATCCGCTAACACAACGGGACCGATTTCGGGGAAAGCTACACGCCGCAAAGTAGGGTCCAACGTGGCGAATAATTGATTAGCCACATAAACATCTGCCTCGGTTAATTTATTAAACAAGGTAGATTTACCCGCATTAGTGTAACCCACGAGTGATAAGCTGGGTATAGCGGAGCGACGGCGTGATCGACGGCTTAAATCGCGTTGTCTGCGCACTTTTTCTAGGCGCACACTAATCATCTCTATGCGTTTTCTCAGTAAACGCCGGTCAACTTCCAGCTGAGTTTCACCTGGACCACCGCGTAAACCAATACCGCCTTTTTGGCGCTCTAAATGCGTCCAACCACGCACCAATCGCGTAGCTAAATACTGTAAACGCGCCAATTCCACCTGCAGCTTTCCCTCAAAAGTGCGAGCGCGTTGCGCGAATATGTCTAAAATCAATTCCGTTCTATCCAACACCCGACATTGGAATAATTTTTCCAAATTACGTTTTTGCGCTGGGGATAGTACGTGATTGAATAAAACCAATTCCGCGTGAGTGGCTTTGAGTTGTTCGAGAATTTCTTCTGCTTTACCCTTGCCAACAAAGTATTTAGGGTCAGGCGCGTCACGCGCACCGCGAACCAATGCCACAGGTAAAGCCCCTGCAGAAACCGCAAGCTCACGAAACTCGGAGATATACTCTGCTTCATGCACCTGATCGAAATCGACATGTACCAATACAGTTGCTTCTTGCAAAGTAGCCTCAAGTGCTCATGTTTATAGCTGGTTTATTTAGCGGAATCTATGTAGTTCGCAGAAGGGAATCAAGTATTCACCAGGGACATATTCCAAACTCACAGGAAATAGTCAGGTATTTTGAACTATCATAATGATAGGTTGAATACCTGACACTATTTCTTGCAACAATGCATGCTGCAAAAATCCTGTATATAAGCCACGGGTAAGTAACCACTCACCTTCCAAAAAGGGAGTCGTAGACCGCAAGGCCTACGGGGACATAAAGGAGGAGCGCTTGCGAAAACTCTCAGGCAGCCGAGGTTTCAGCGACTTCCTCTTCATTAAACCCTTCAAGCACTACTTTTCGCGCGGGAACTATCGTTGAAATCGCATGCTTGTATACAATCTGGCTGGAGGTGTTTTTCAACAACACCACCGTGGGATCAAAGGCTTCTATTTGCCCTTGTAGTTTAATCCCATTTACCAGATAAATTGAAACTGGTACTTTTTCTTTACACAAAGTCTCCAAAAAAGGATCTTGTAGCAGATGTCCTTTAGTCATTCCTTTCTCCTTGGTCAGGCAGTTCATTATAGATTATAAAGTCCAACAAAGTCGCAAGTGTATCATGTGATTTATGCTGTTGCCCAGTCCTTCGTGGCTTTTTTTTATTAACTTCATGTAAATTATTTGGTATAAAACAAAAGATTTGCGGGAGAAGAAAGGCAGACTTACGTAAAAATCGTTGATGGGTTTTTTTCTTGGAAAGCATTGTCATTCTCGCGCAGGTGCATTGCTGTCCAGTAAAGTACTGTATCCCCTCTCCCGCTTGCGGGAGAGGGGCAGGGGTGAGGGAGTTTGGGTTGGCTTTTGTTGAGCAGAATTACCTGGCAAAAGCCAATCCAAACTCCCTCATCCTTCTCCCGCATAGCGGGAGAAGGGAGAGCGGCGTTTAATATTTATCAGTTCCCTCTTAAGTTGACGCCTATGCCCGCAAGCGGGGAATACTTCGTTAATGCCTAAATGACAGTGTTCCCCAACCGGAAATATGGTAAAATAAATATTATGACCATCAAAAATCTCATTTTCGATTTAGGCGGAGTCATTCTCAATATTGAGAGTGCTTTAACACGCCAAGCATTTACCCGCCTGGGTGTTCCTGATTTAGATATCTTATTCCCACATAATCACGGCATTGAACTGTTTAGCGCCTATGAAACCGGTAAAATTTCTTCAGAGAGTTTTCGCAAACATCTCAAAGCCTTGATGCATATTGATGACTTAAGCGACAGCGATTTCGACACGGCCTGGAACGCCATGCTGCTTGACCTACCTCCTGAAAATCTTGCTTATATTAAACAGCTGTCACAGCATTACCGCACTTTCTTGTTTAGCAATACCAATGAAATACATCTCACTGAAGTGTTGAATATTGCCCAACGTTGTTGTGGTGTTGAATCATTTGCGGATTATTTCGAACGCGAATATTACTCTTTCCGCATGGGGATGAGCAAACCTGATCCCGCTTCATATCTGGAAATTTTGCGGCAAAACCAGCTGTTGGCAGAGGAAACTTTATTTATTGATGATAACGCAGACAATATCGCCGGAGCCAGCTCGGTGGGGATACAGGTATTGCACCTGAAAAACCCTATGAAATTAACCGAAGTTGAATTGATTGCTTGTGACGATTCAGCAACTACAAATGTTCAGTTTTCTGAACCAGAAGTAGCCTGTTAACGCAGCTTTCTGATATGTATAATTATAATGTCCATGGCAATCGCATTGAATTTCCCGCCCTTCGCTAAGCATCATCTTACCGGCATGTTTTACGTCATCCTGAGCCACCCACCCCATAAAAAAGTGGGGCAGGTTACTCAGGGACAACAGCAAAATTAACTCGCCCTTTAAAACTTCAAAGAAGGAGCTGGAGGTAGAGAAGCCTGGATAAGCTTTTGAAGTTCCTCTCTATCCATAGAAAACACATCATTATTGCTTACTAATTTTTGGGAATTAAAATCTACAAATTTACCCCCTTTTGATTCAGCAATTTCTCGGTATTTTTCGAAATCTGCTTTCTCATAAACTTGTATGGTTTTATCGGGGCAACGCACACAAATAGGATCTTTAACTCCCAAAACATAGTCATCTCCATCTCGCCAACCCACATCATCTGCGTTAAATTCATAGCCTTTGAAATCTCCGGTTTCAATTTTTTGTATTCTGGTAATGGAGGGAGTAGAAGCAGCTCTGGCAGCAACATCATTTTCGCGAGCAACCGGTTTTGGCGCCACTCTTTTCTCATCATTAATATTTGGAGAAGCAGAAGCAACAGGGTTAGCGACTTCACCTTCAAGTGCAGTATTAGTGGGCTTTGGCGCTTGAGCTTCTTTCTTCTTGGCAGCAGCAGCTTTCGGCTCATCATAATATTTTGGTTTGACAAAGGCCTCTAGTGTTTCTTTTGTTACTGCAAAAACAGTTTCAGAAGTCACTGGTAGTTCTCGTGTATTCGTACACAGAAAAGTATTTTTACCATTTGCCTTCCGATCCTCAATCATTTTTAAATATTGAGCTTTCTCATGAATGTGTATCTGCTTCAATTCACGATCTACAATACAGATAGGATTCTCAAATTCATCTAACGATATAGGATCCTCTCCCAAAGAGAATTCTTCTGCAAGATCCATACCTTCATAATGAGGTACAGCAAAAGTTTTAAACTCATCGGGAATATTAGCTTTCGGCTCAAGAGAAACTGCATTCGTATCAGCAACAGGTGGATTTGCTGGAGCCGAAGAGGATGCTGACGACTTCACTTCAGCAGTTGTGGTAGATTTCTTTGCATCGGCAAGAGCTTTAGCATGAGCCTTCTCACTGTCTACATATTTTTTAATGCTAGCTTTATCTAGAGGAAATATCTTATCAACCTCCCCTTTATGAGGGTCTACAAAGACACCATTCTTTTTACATTTATCAAATGAAGTCTGATCATAAACACGCAATGTTTTCAACTCAGGTTTGTTTGGAGCGAACGTTACCACACAGACTGGATTCACTATCTCAGTACCCATGAGAATAGGATCATCCCATGCATCATCATTATCCCAGGAAAACGACTTACCGACATCATCTTGAAACTGTGGAAATATCAAACCCTTACCCTGATATTCTTCCAATGGATTTACTTTTGCCTTTGCTTCCGAAGCCCCTCGCTGCCATGTAGAAACCCTATGCTCACTTTTTTCAAACTCATCCTGTTCTGCTCGCTGACGTCTTATCCGATCTTGCTCTAATGAAGCCATATGATCGACAAAACCCGATGAAAAAGTCGTGGATTGCTGCGTCTTACTTTCCGACAGATGCAAGAAGAGATTACGTAACTGAAGCAAAGCTGTAAATAATAGCGCATCCATATCCCAATCCAAATTATGCGGCTTGGGATTCTCGCGATGAAAATAATGAGCTGATGTTATATAATGCAAAAAGCCGCTATCAACACTTTCCCTTGCAGATGCAGCCCGATCTAATTCTTGATATCCTCGGTGATTCACTCCAATAACCAACCGGTCACTCTCAACATGTTTTTTTCTAACAACTGGCTCGGGCTCTACGGGCGTTATACTTCTCAACCAGCCTTGCGCAGAAGGTTCACCCTTTTTTGCTAGATCCGCCAATATTTGGGTACCCTGTTCCTCATGCTCACGCATCATTTGCGCGACTCTGTCCTCTTCGTCATCTTCAACAATTGGGGTTGAGGCTGTTTCAAAGTCTCTAAAGAGAACACAATTGCCCTGTAGCAATTGCGCATTGAGGCGATCTTGTAGTTCTTGATAGGGATCTTGGATAAATAAATAATTGGTTGGTACAGAGAGGGCTACATAATATTCTTCTTCAGTTTTTTTGCTTTCACGCTTGCGTAGTGACATTTGTCTCGCTCCAAAATTATAAAAGTTCTTTTAGATAATTTTAAGACAACGTGACATTCAATAGCTGATCACTCCGGCTTTTCCAAAGCTCGACAAACTTCATCACAGGCGACTTATCTTCACAGGAAATTACTGATAAGTCAGGCCAACTACGCAACCAAGTTAATTGTCTTTTAGCTAATCCGTTTGTGGCAATTATACCATTTTTTTCCATCTCAAGTCTAGGGAGTTCCCCTGCCAGATAAGCCCATACTTGGCGATAGCCCACTGCCCGCATTGAGGGTAAATCAGCATGCAAGCCTTCTTGACGCCTTAGCTCAGCCACTTCCTCAATAAAGCCTGCCTGCAGCATGGCTTTAAACCGCTGTTCAATCCGGGCATGTAACCAGGAGCGGTCTTCCGGTATCAAGCCTATATTAATAAAGTGATAGGCCGGGCTACCTGGCTTAGTTTCAGCGCAAACTTCGCTATAAGGACGTCCGGTCAGCTCCAGCACTTCCAATGCCCGCGCGATGCGTTGGCTGTCATTGGGGCTGATGCGTCGCGCTGCTTCGGGGTCAAATTGTTCTAGATACTGATGCATTTCAGGCCAACCGGATGCCGCTGCCTGTAAGGCCAGGCGTTCACGCACGATTTTGTCGGCTGAAGGTAAATTCGATAACCCCTGCTGCAGAGCGCGGAAGTAAAGCATTGTACCGCCTACTAGCAATGGAATGCGCCCCTGAGCGGTGATTTCAGCAATTTCACGCAATGCATCATTGCAGAATTGCCCAGCTGAGTAAGGTTCTGCCGGATCTAAAATATCCAGCAAACGATGGGGGGCTTTTGCGCGCTCGGCGGGGGTGGGTTTGGCGGTACCAATATCCATGCCACGGTAGACCATAGCGGAATCTACGCTGATGATTTCGCAAGGGAGTTGTTGGGCTAATTCAATCGCTAGAGCGGTTTTACCGCTGGCGGTTGGGCCCATAAGGCAGATAACTGTTGGTAAGGGTGTCATGAAGTAGATGGTAACAAATATGCTGGTTAATTTTCCTTCTCTCTAGGTGGCTTAGCACTGCGGCAGAATCTCACTCACTTTGAAAAGTGAGTCGTAGGCCGTTGGGGAGGCTCACCCACTTTGAAAAAGGGGGTCGTAGGCCGTAAGGCCTGCGGGGGGATTTAAAGAGCCGGTGAGTACTAACACACCATATTGCGCACCCAAAACTCTTTAAATCCCCCCTCAAGCCTTGCGGCCTTCGACCCCCTTTTTCAAAGTGGGTGAAATTCACCTCCCTACTTAGCCTCCACCAACAACGCATTCAAGCGCCTAACAAAATTAGCCGGATCTTCCAGCGCCGAACCTTGTGCCAGTTGCGCTTGCTCAAACAACACCCATGTCCAGTCCGCAAACCGCGCCTCATCCGCTTCATCTTTCATTTTGATAACTAACGGATGATCTGGGTTGATCTCAAAAATAGGCTTGCTGGCTGGGAAATTCTGACCAGCATCGCGCAATAAATTCTGCAGATGGATACTCATATCCTGCTCATCCGCTACTAGACACGCCGGTGAATCCGTCAAACGGTCAGTTAAACGTACCTCTTTCACTTTATCGCTCAACACATTTTTAATCTGCGTAATCACACTGGCCAATTCACCTTCAGCCTGCTTGGTTTTTTCCTTAGCCTCTTTTTCTTCCAAGCCACCTAAATCAAGGTCACCTTTAGCCACTGATTGTAAAGGCTTGCCTTCAAATTCAGTCAAATGCGAAACCAGCCATTCATCCACACGGTCAGATAATAATAATACTTCTATACCTTTTTTGCGGAAAATTTCTAAATGCGGACTATGTTTGGCCGCATTATAGGTTTCTGCCGTCACATAATAAATTTTCTTTTGTTCCTCCGGCATACGACTGACATAATCTGCAAACGACACATTCTGATCAGATGAATCATTATGGGTTGAAGCAAAACGCAGCAAACGCGCAATACGTTCACGATTTGCATAATCCTCACCTGGACCTTCTTTTAACACCTGTCCAAATTGCGACCAGAATTTAGCGTATTTTTCACTATCGTTTTTAGCCAATTCATCTAGCATATCCAACACGCGCTTGATGCTACCTGTGCGTATGCTGTCGATAATATGGCTGCTTTGTAAAATTTCACGCGACACATTCAGCGGCAAATCATTGGAATCGACAATACCGCGCACAAAACGCAGATAACTTGGCAATAACTGCTCCGCGTCATCCATAATAAATACACGATGCACATACAATTTTAAGCCATGCCGACGTTCACGATTCCACATATCGAAGGGGGCACGTCCCGGAATAAATAGCAGACTAATATATTCTAATTTGCCTTCTACGCGGTTATGCGACCACAACAATGGTTCCTCAAAATCGTGGGCAATGTGTTTATAAAGTTCTCGATATTCTTCATCTTTGATTTGTGATTTTGGCAATGTCCAAAGCGCGGTAGCGCGATTGACCACCTCTGTTTCAGGTTCAGTTGTTTCTGTTTTTTTTTCTTCCTCGCCTGTATAAACTTGAGCCTTTTCCATGACAATCGGCAATAAAATATGGTCAGAATATTTAGTGATAATTCCGCGTAAGCGCCAATCATCTAAAAACTCATCTTCATCGGTGCGCAAATGCAAAATGACTTCGGTACCGCGTTCTTGTCGCTCTATATTTTTAATAATATAGTCTCCACCGCCGGTTGATTCCCAATACACACCTTGATCGGGTGTCATGCCTGCGCGGCGGGTTTTTACTATCACTTGGTCAGCCACCACAAAGCCGGAATAAAACCCTACCCCAAATTGTCCTATCAAATTGGAGTCTTTGGCCTGGTCACCGCTTAAACGGCTTAAGAATTCTCGGGTACCGGATTTAGCGATAGTGCCTAAATTTTCTATCACTTCTTCGCGGTTCATGCCAATGCCGTTATCTTTTATCGTGATAGTTCGTTTTTCTTTATCAAAACTGATATGAATTTTTAGTTCTGGATCATTTTCAAACAGTGCTGAATCCCCTAATGCCTCAAAGCGCAGTTTATCGGCGGCATCCGAAGCATTGGAAATCAATTCACGCAGGAAAATTTCTTTATTGCTGTATAAAGCGTGGGTGACTAAATGTAACAGCTGTTTGACTTCGGCCTGAAAACTTAAAGTTTCCTGTTGTTCTGGGGTTGTCATGGGGGATCTACCTCTTGGATGGATTTGTTTTTAGACACTAGTGAGTGTTTTTTAGAACATAGGGACGTTTGGAGAAAATTCAACGGGAGGTATACTGTAACTTCTTTCCTTTGTGGCATAGGCGTCAAGTTAAGCACTGCATCCTCTCCCCTTGTGGGCATAAGCGTCAGGTTAAGCACTGTATCCCCTCTCCCCTTGTGGGAGAGGGAGTTATAGTGCTTTACCTAACACCTATGCCCACAGCAACAGGAAAGTGCTTAATCAAGGCTTCTGTAGCCAAGGAAAGAAAGAAACTCCCAAACCTACACTTCATCACCCCCAAACCCCTGCTCCATCACAATATCATGCAAGCGCTTAATCGCCTCAATCTGAATCTGCCGCACCCGTTCCCGCGTCAAACCCACCGCTTTACCTACCTCTTCAAGTGTGGCTTTTTCATAACCATATAACCCAAACCGCCGCGCTAAAATTTCCTGCTGTTTTGGCAAAAGCTGCTCAAACCAAAGGTGCACATGCTCTTCCATATCTTCATCTTCTAACAGCGTTCCTGGATCGACATTGCGTTCATCAACCAAGGTTTCTGCTAGTGATTTTTCCGTGTCCTTTGCTAAAGGCACATCAATGGACGTAGTATCCTTGCTCAATTCCAACATATAACGGATATCTTCTAAAGGCTTATCCACCTCGGCAGCAATCTCTTCACAGGTAGGCTCATGATCTAAGACCTGCGTTAATTGACGCGCAGCACGCAAATAAGTATTTAATTCTTTGATTTTGTGAATCGGTAGGCGAATCGTACGACGCTGATTCATGATGGCGCGCTCAATGGCTTGGCGTATCCACCAAGTGGCATAGGTAGAAAAACGAAAACCTAAATCAGGATCAAATTTTTCCACCGCATGCATTAATCCTAGATTACCTTCTTCGATCAAATCCAGGAATAACAAACCACGACCCAGATAATGTCGGGCAATTTTTACCACTAGGCGCAAATTGCTTTCTATCATACGCGCACGCGCCTTCATTTCGCCTTTAACTGCCAAATGCGCGACCTTAAGCTCCTCTTCAGGACTCATCAATGGCACATAGCCAATTTCACTCAGATAAATTTGCGTAGGATCTCGCGAATGCGCGCTATGATTAGATCGTTCACGTGCTTTGGGCAGCTCTTCTTCTAGAAGCACCTCTTCTGCAGCTTCCCCGATCTCTAACTCCGCATCCTCGGGTTCTGCTTCTGCCTCTATGGCTTTTAATTCTTCAATATTTTCGGGAACGAAATCTAACTCAGGGCTTCCCTGCCCTTTCTTGGATTTTTTCACAGTTTTTACCTCTATCCTTGTGGTTGAGTTGAGTGAAAATGGTGATAAAAACTACACCATGCCGTTTCGTTATGGTTTGTCATCCTTGACGCCATAAGTAATGACAGACAGTCTTACATTATAACGCATAACACGCTATTTAGACAGCCTGCGGCGGATGGCGCTCAAAATAGGCTTTAACGCCTTTTGCAATGGCGGCGGCAAGTTTCTGTTGGTAGGCCGGATTGACTAGCTGTTTCTCCTGTTGTGGATTCGATAGATACCCTGTTTCTACCAGCAAGGAAGGAATATCCGGCGACTTTAACACCACAAAAGCCGCCTGCTCCACTTGGGTATAATGTAAATCCGTCATTGTACTCAATTGATTCAAAATATTTTGACCCATTTCCAGACTGACTCTAATGGTGTGGGTCTGCGACAAATCCAGCAGTACTGAACGCAGCATCTGATCTTTATTGACAAACACCCCATCGACTAACTCAGACTGATTTTCCTTTTCCGCCAGCCACCTGGCCATTTCACTGGTAGCGCCGCGTTCAGATAGGGCAAACACTGAAGCCCCATTCGCAGTGGTATTTTGAAAAGCTGCATCGGCATGTACTGCGATAAATAAGTCCGCTTTATAACGCCGGGCAATAGCTAATCTTTGCCGCAGTGGAATAAACTCATCACGCGACCTGGTCAAAAATACCCGCGCCCCGGATTGGCGCACCAGCTCCCGAGACAAAATTTTAGAAATAGCCAACACCACGTTTTTTTCTTTATTACCAGCTACGCCGGTAGCGCCTGGGTCTTTTCCACCATGTCCTGGGTCAATCACCACAACCAAAGAACGCATAACAGCTGGCTTAGCTTTGGCCTGCTTTCTCTTGGCTTGACTGGATTTTTCAACCGGCGAGGCATGTACCTTGGTATTCTTGGCAGTGTTACCCCAGGTCAACATAAAAACACTTAGCAGGGCGACTCCCAATAACCAATGGCGATAACCCTTCTTACAATGCCTTTGCTGCATGCCTTAGATGCTCCATAATCTGTTGGCCAAACTTGCTCACCGCTTCTACTTCCAGATTTCGCCCCTCATCAGGCACTGCAATATGCAGCACCAAATCAGGCGCAGGCAACCAGCCTTGTGCAAGCTCCGGCCATTCCACAAGACAAATTGCGCCCTCGCTAAAATAATCATTGAGACCAATAAATTCCAGCTCTTCTTGAGCATTAATGCGGTAAAAGTCGAAATGATACACGCTAACATCCCCTACTTGATAGGATTCTACCAGAGTATAAGTGGGACTTTTAACCCGGCCTAAATAGCCTAAACCCTGCAAAAATCCCCGCACCAGCGTGGTCTTTCCTGCACCTAATTCGCCTTGCAAAAAAATCAAAGCGCCAGCGCCATGGTTAGCCATGGCTTTGGCTAACAATTTACCCATAGCAGTCATGGAAAATTCATCCGGCAGGTATTTTTTCAGGATTTTTGTGGCGAGCATAAGTTGATTATTGGTTAGTTTTTCTAACATTAAAGAAGAAATATTTGCTTTAACTATCAGTTTTTTTGTAGGAAAATATGATTATCTTATTTGGCAACACAATTAAAACTGACATAACAAGCACCCATGCATTTTAATCAAATCAAACAGGAAATCAAATGGAATAGCCTCATACTGGGCATATTATCCCTGGTACCTATATTGATCGGCTATTTGTGGTTTCATGAGCCTTTATTATTTAACGTTGGGCTAGTTACAATTTCCCTTTTTGTTCCCATTGCTCGCAACCATACCGGCCTTTACTTAGCCCTACTACAGTTTGTACTCATATGGCTATGTTTTACCTTACTGTTTTTTACCTTTCAAATACCGTATTTGTTCGCTTTCTTTACTGCCGCCATTGCCTTTGGCGTTATTTATTTTACTCGCTATGACTCTAATTTGCGCAGTTTAGCTAATTTTATTTTTATCCCAGCAGTTTATTTGTCCTGCGAATTACATGAAAGCTTGCAACACACGGCTATCACTCATGTTTACAGACAATTTGTGTTGTTAATGCCGATTGCCTTACTCACTAACATGGTGTTGGTCATCGTAATGCATGCACTGGCTGATTCTAAATTAAGCAATGATCCTTCTGGCCTTGAATTTAAATCATTAACACAGCGCATTTTACACGGTGAAGCCTGGGGAAAAATAGAGGAGAACTGGGTAAAACAAGCGGCAGCGATTTTTTTCGGGATATTAATTGCAGCAAGTATTGTTATTTATAAACCGATTCCCCATGGCGAATGGGTCATATGGTCTACTGCTGCAGTGATTACTGCAGATTTAAGTAGTTCAAAAAAGAAGATACAAGACCGCTTGATTGGTCTTTTCATCGGGGTACCCTTAGGGTTTTTTGTAGGGCAGTTTTTACCTAAAAATATCGTCACTTACTCCATCGCCGTCTTAGCAGTGATGATGTCACTCGTGACTTTTAAAACTTATCGTGTCGCTTTTACTTGTCGGTGTTTTTTTATCGCATTGGCATCTTATCTTGCGACTGCTACGCCACAGATCGCCTTAGAACGCGTAGAAAATGTGATTCTGGGGGGCATTATCGGTATGGCGTCGCTCTATATCGCCGACAATATTGCTGGAAATTTCAGCAAAAGAAAAACCCAACGATCCAAAAAAACTTGAAAGAGGAATGTCTCTACTGAATTGACTATCGGAATTTTTTTGATGGAACTTTTTCATCAATCGGCAGCTTCTGCTTTTTGAAATTCTCAAAATTTTTCTTATGCAGCTCATTTAAAATTTTATTCAATTCTTCTGAAAATTTATCGTAACTCAACTCTGATAACGAAGTAATTTTTGATTTTTCTTCCCAAAAATTACTTCTATATGCCCTACTCATCTTATCAACAAATAACTTACTCGTATGTTTTAGTTCCTGCAACCCTAAATCTTTTAGCAAAGATAATTTATAGTTTAAAAAAATGCTTAGCGTTTCTCGATAGAGTGGTGTTAATTTATTAATAACATTCTCTTTAGACTTAATCAGCTCAGCTGGTATTTCCGGACTTGGATATTCTTCACCTTTTATCTGTTTGATTTCTCCAGGGCTACGATGAATCACCTCCTCTACCCCTTTGAGCAACGCTTCAATTGTTTGCAGAGTGTCACATAGTAATTCGCATTTATTCTCAAATAATACACCAAACAATGGATAATTATCTACGCCAGCGCCAACCCCTCGCTGATAAGAATGTATTCTATAACGTGATATTTCGAGCATATTATCTACTAATTTCTCTAACATAAAAAAACCTCAAAAATCAATATAAAGGAAATTGCAAAGAATAACTTTTCTAAATAGTTCAAACTCTAACACGACATGCTTAAATTAGTATTATGCCCAAAAAATAAATAGCCAAAATCCTCGCAAGGCGATTACCTCATCGAGGTAATTCAAATTCAATTACGGTTTTACTTGCTCCCCGAGCATATATTCAAATTCAGGATCAGAATCATCTCCTTCATCGAGATCGGTGAAATCAAAATTCTCGATGTCGATTTGTGGGGCATTTATTCCAGTTTGTGTAGTAGTTCCTTGCAGCGGTGGAAGATCATTTCCTTGTAATTGAAATAAACAAATCCCAACGCCTAACGCTGCGGCCATATCTGTTTTAGGTTGATGAATTGTTATTGTCTCCTGATCTCCGAGACGTTCAAGCGTCGTACTGCGGACTCTGATTATATCATCGCTTTCATTTTTCTTGTCTTGTGGTTCTTGCAGTTGACCCACAACTTGCAAATCCTCCTCTTCCATATCCGCTTGCTGAGACGGTTCAGGAAGCAACAATTTACAAATATCGTCGCGTTTTCTTTTAACAGCATATCGATATATCTCATGATCGCAAGTAAACAGTGTATCACCATCTCTGGTTTTAATTTTCATCAGTTGCTCTATAATTTCCGGCTTTTTTCTATCAATTGCATGGTAGAATATTTTTTCTTCAATCTCAGCAATTACTGGATTTTTTTGTAGACTGGGCGCCTTTTCCTTCATATCCTTTGTTTTGCGTTTTTCGTTTTCACGCAGCGCTTCCCATAATATCACACAAGTGTCTAAATCTTGGTTGAAATACATACTATCAATGTAATTAATAAGATCTTCTGCATCTTTTTGTGGTTGGTCTAATTGTATTTTTGTTTTGATATCTTTTGTTTGATACCAACCAACTTCGTCATTGATGTCATTATCAAGTTCATCGTATTTCCACCATGCTCTTGCCATCAACAACACCAAACTGATAGTAACTGCCGGCCAATCGGAACCATTAGGTTTTTGCTTTAAAAGTGTATGCAATACTAATTTTGGATCTGCATCCAAAACCATTGAATGACGGACGAATGCCTCCACTTTTTTTGTTATGTCTAGTGCGCCATCCTGCATGAGCAACCCCGTTTTTCCATTAATCCAACCATTAAGAAAAACTATTAGAAGACTGCTGCTAGTAATATTACAGAGATTTTGTTTTGACGAATAAAAATCGTCCACAATGCTACGTTGATTATGCAACATTGCCTCAATTAAAAGACTCTGAAAGAACATTTCATAAAAAAAATTATCCTCCAAACCACAATCCTGCGCAAATTGAAAAAATTTCAAATAAACCTGGTCAAGTGAGGTTAACCCGCAGTAGGCCATAAGAGTACCATAGCGATCAGTAAAAGTTTTGAATTCTTTAGCACTAATATCTTGTGTTTTTTTGGTTTCTGCGAGCTCGTTCTTTGCAATATGTATCGAGGTAAGATCAGTTTTTTTCAGCCTGAGATAGGCACATATTCTTTGGACCACATTCTCTCTCGCTGTTGCATCCAAACCCGCACAAAAAGCTTGACTTATGTCCCCACATATTATCTGATAACCATTTGCACAACGTTTAATTTTCATGTTATCTTTTTTATTGAGGCCAATATCATAAGCAGCAAAATAAATGCTATCGCCTTCGCTTTTTAAAAACTCCATAGCAGCGTTAAAACCATCTTCTTGAAAGATTCCCAATCCTAAAAGTTGACTTGAACGTTTAAATCTGTTTTGGCGCAAGGTAATAATTTCTGTAAAAATGCTATCCATATTAACGCCTTCTGCTTTCAGCTTCGCTAACTTTTTCAAATCCTCGCCTGTTATTTCTTGACGTACAATAGCTTCTTTTACGGCTGGGATAGTATAAGTTTCGCTAATTTGCGGATTGTTAACAATTTCATCCACAGTTAATATCTTCTTTCTTATCAATTCGACTATGGTTGGATTGGTGTATATTTTATAGGCTTCCTGGCTAGTCAAAGATGCTGCTGTAACAGCTTTTTCAAGAGAGGAATACAAAAGGGTATAAACATGAAAATGATCCAGCGAGTGATGCAATTTTGCCTTATTTAGCAGCGCTTTATTGTAGACAAGCGTTTTATGCAATGCTTCATCAAAGGCTTTTTCATTACCTTCCAGAAGAAGAGACGCCATGTTTAATGTGTCAAAACCTGATATGAAGCTGAAGCCTTGGCGGATTTTTTCCAGTGCTAATACGGCAAAAAATTCGTAGAATGAATGTCCACCACTATGTGCTAATATGATAGAAGCATAACACTTCGAAAAGTTTTTAAATTGTTCTAAAGTTTTTAAGCGCAATTTTTTATTTTGTTCCAATGCTAAAAAAACTCTGAGTAATCCTAAATAGTGGCCGGATATTGAACATGAAAACGGGTGTATCAGCGTAGCTGAACAATGTTCAACCCATAAGCTAGACGGCTGCGGGCGGTCTCTATCTGTAGATTTAAAGAAAGGATAGGTTTCAGAAGCACGCACTAAATCATCCAGCGGCACAGGCATACTGCTTTGTAATATGCCAAGATTATTGGATGACACATGATGATGCTGGTCTTTAAATTCTCTGCCTCTGCCAGAATGTGCAAAATATCCCTCAGTAAATACTTCGCCTAATGGTATTGATTTATCCTGGATAGTAAGCAACGGGGCTGCGTAGGCAATTTTAACAATATATTTCAGCAGATCTTTTTCCGCCAGAGAAAACTTTTTTTCTCTGGCATATTCATTTAATGGTATCTTTTTAAATAAATCTAAGTATTCACTGTCATCAGTAGTTTCTTGCCAATCTGGTTCACCAATCTCGACTCTACTCAACCATAATTGAGATCTGTAATCTAATTTATTGTAAATATCCTCGTAAGTATGAATTAAACTGAAAATGTTTATGTTGTTTAAATTATATTTCAACGTTGCCAAGGCTAAATGGGTTTCAAAATATCGGCGACTGGCTTCGCTAGTGGTTATTTTAAAATCTTTTGAAACTTCATACTCCGTATTTTGGTATTTCTTGATTTCTTTCTCAATTGCATCTGCAGAAATTTCAGAATCCACACCACATAGGTATAATTTCTTCAAACGGGCTAGTTCTTCTAAATTAGCTTTTAATTTATCATAATTGTCACTTAATTCACCCAATCTGTGTACTACTGTTTCTGAGGTGATAAGAATTTGCTTTTTTTTCTGCTCATTTTGTGGCCTACCTGAAAATAAAGGCTGGCTACGTAATTCACTAATATATCTGTTAACTTGCCAATCTAATGTATCCCGCAAGCTTTCTAGATTTTCCTTTATAAGTTCACATGTTTTCTCGATAGACAACAGCAGAGCCTGGCCAACTGAAATCACAATCTTTCTTGGCGGTATTATATCCGTCATTATCGGACTGCTACTTGGTGAGGCGATTTCAGGCGTTGATTCTAACGGTGCAAGCGGCACATCTTCGATTGTTTCGATATTGATTTTTTTCTCTCGTCTTAAGGTTTGGGTACCCGCTTCATGGCGTGCTTGCGGAAACTCTACCTTTATTTCAGTTGATTTTTGCTGCTCATACATTACATATACTCTTTGTGCGGAGATGCTAAGGATTTTGCTTTTTAAAATTATATTTAAAAAATCTTATGTAGATATTAAGAGCACCTCTAGAAATTACGCGCGCATGAATTGCCTCATAATTCACCTAACTTTAGGGAAAAATGGTGGGTTATGAATAATGGGCGTTAATTTAGAACTTTTTCAGAGCAGATATTTGCGGTCTAAGCGAACAAGGGGGAACTACCCAGGTTGGTGATGAAGTTAAAATATAGAGGACTTGGCGCCTCAAATGTTGAATCCATTTACATTAAAAAAGCGCTACAGAAGAAAATAAAGCATATTTTCAGATAGGTTTCGGTTAATAAAAATCCGAGAAAGAAATAAAGAAATTATGAATTTAGATCATTATGAAATTTGAGAAGCCTATGAGGCTATGATCTCATAGGTTATTTAGGTGAAGAATTACCCTCTTCATTCACCAACATTCGCAGCACCCGCATCAAATCCAAAGCCAGCATACCTCGCTCACCTTGCTCGCGCGCCACCTTATCACCTGCTTCTGCATGTAATACTACGCCTAACTGCGCAGCATTTTCTAAAGGTAAACCCTGCGCTACCAATCCGCCAAGCACCCCGCTTAATACATCCCCCATGCCACCTGTTGCCATACCGGGATTGCCCAGCGCGCAAACACCAACTCGAGCACTTGATTGCACCAACGTACCCGCCCCCTTCAACACAATCACACCACCATAGCGCTCTGCCAACTCTGCCGCCGCTTTAAAGCGATCAGCCTGAATATCCGCCACACTACAATTCAATAAGCGCGCCGCTTCTCCCGGATGTGGCGTTAAAATCCAATCATCACGCTTGCAAGGATTTTTCGCCAATAGATTTAGTGCATCCGCATCCAGAATTTTCAATTGCGCGGCTGATAAGCCTAAAGTCCACAATTGCTGCGCCCAACTATCCTGCCCCAAACCCGGCCCTATAACCAACACGGACGCCCTAGCCAATAAAGCTCCGCAATCTGCAGGGGATGTGACTCCATGGCACATCAACTCAGGCCGCGCTGCTGCAATATACGCCGCATGTTCCGGCCAGGTCGCAAGACTCACCAATCCCGCGCCCACTCTCGCCGCCGCCTCACCCGCCATCCTCGCAGCCCCCACCATGCCACGATTACCCCCCATAATCAAAACATGTCCAAAATTGCCCTTATTGGCATCTCTCTTGCGAGGCGCCAGGTACTGCAGCAAAGCAGACAAATGCAACAAAACCGCGCTAGCTGGCACTTCATCCAACAATGTTTCAATCGCTGGCAGCAACCCATCATAGTGCAAATCCCCGCAATACTGCGGCGCAGCCCCTGTGTACAGTCCTCTTTTCAAAGCCATAAAGGTCAAGGTCACATTAGCTTGCACAGCAACACCACAAACCCGACCCGTATCTGCATCAATACCCGAAGGTACATCAATAGATAATACTGGCTTTTGTGCCGCATTAATCGCAGCTATGACTGTCGCATAACTCCCCTTCACCTCACCTTTGATACCAATACCCAACAAAGCATCGACAATCACATCCGCTTGAAATGGCTGCTGCCACAAATGCTCAAAAGGCTTTATCTCCACACCCGCCGCCTGACAAGCCAGCCTGGCCTTTTCGGCAGCAACAGGCTCACCTGTCCCCTCCCCCACCTGACACACCATAACCTTCCACCCTGCCTGCTTGGCCAACCGCGCCACGACATAACCATCCCCACCATTATTACCTTTACCACAAAATACCCCAAGTGTTCTGGCATCAGGCCAACAATGCTGCAATAGATGAAAGGCCGCTAAGCCAGCACTCTCCATCAATTCAAATTCAGAAACTGCATATTGGGGAACAGCCAACTGTTCAATGGTTTTAATCTGCTGCGCTTGGTATAACCGAGTAGTTTGATCCGTCATAGAATGATTCTCTGGATATATGGCAAGGAAAGCCTATGCAAAAGTGGCTTTTCAAATACCACCAAATTATAGTATAACAATCCCTCAACTACACCATGGGGCCGTAGCTCAGCTGGGAGAGCGTCGCGTTCGCAATGCGAAGGTCGGGAGTTCGATCCTCCTCGGCTCCACCATTTAAAATCAATAGATTACATCAAAAAAATTCAGACTCACTTCAGTTATAAAAAGGGGAAATCTAAAAGTGAAGTGCAAATGAAGTGTAATTTAAAATTGAACCCCCTTGTACCTACAAATTTAGTGAGAAAATGTGAACAACAGAAATCTCCTTACGGCATAGCCGTTTCAGTCCTGTGGTGAATAGTTACAAAAGTTTTAATAGAAAAGCTGGATAATGCAGTATAATTAACCAATGCATAGAAGCTTATAGTTTTCGCAGAGGCATATATGTCTGAGTCACTAAATGATAAAAAATCATCTCCATCTTCGTCCCCATTAACACCAGAAGAAATAGACGATATAAAAAAAGCTACTGAGTTGAGTCTGCTTACCTTAGAAGAAGAAACGCATAAAGGCCAAGAAAGAAAAAGTTCGCCGCAACAAAGAACGCTTTATGATGAGTTATCGTTTCAATTATATGCTAAAGAATCATGGACTAATTTTTCTTCTAGAAGTTCGTCCTCCAGCAGTTTTTCTTCTAGCTCTGCTTCTTCAACTTCAAGTTCCTCGAGCACAGATGATTTTACTGGCGTAGAAAAGGAACTTGATCTTGAGTTCGCCATTGAGGCGGCTATAGGTGTGGTTGATGATTTTCTGAATTGTTTTGATAAATTTACTGGACCTCCTCCCCAGTCATTAGATATTAAATCGATTAAAGAAAATCTGCAGGGTAAAAAATTTCGGAAACCAGCCGACAAACCAGAAAAATTGGAAAAGCTCATGGCGCAGTTTGATGAAAAATGCGCATCTTTTTCTCAAGCAATCATGCTAAAGATGAAACAAATAATGGCCGCTCCTATCGCCTTGGTGGATCCATCTGCACCTCCACAAGAAGTGCTTACTCACATACAGACCATAGAAGTTGCCAAGGAAAAATTGAACCGGTTATTGGAATACACGACAATAAGTCCTAACCAGGGCGATGCAAAAAAATCTCTAGAATTGGTAAACAAGAATAATCAACATTTTAATATACATTTTGAGAATTTGAGTACTAGTCTTCCAGATGAATATGCTTGTGCATTAGCTTGTCATCTATCTGCCGCAGAGCTTCAAGCTGCTTCTACAAAAGATCCAAGCCATAACTTAGATGCCTTGCGAGTTCTAGCAGGCAGCAGCGAAACTGAAACGGATGCTGAAAAAATCTTAAGAGATAACATACAAAAAGCTCAAAAATTTCTAGAGCAACTACGTGCATTTACTGCCTCTCCCGAAGAAGATATCAGCTCTCTCCCAAAAATTCAGATTAGTGCTAAATTCTTAGGTAGTTTGCTTAGCTCGGCTGATAGGGTAGCTAAGGCAAAAAAAATGTATGAAGATGTTCAAAATTTAATGTCTCTTATGCAGGCTATTCGCGAAGAAATAGCTAGAAGACATATTAGTATTTTCCTCCCTAGTCATAACTTAATCCTTGAATTACTAAATCCAGACACTTTTAAAGAAGATGAAGCATTGGGTAAAATGGAAAAAGTAGAGGCTGCCAGGAAGCAATTCAGTCTTTTGCTGGAAAATATGAAAAAATGTTTGGCGGATAAGGAATCTTTAGACATCAGAGCAAGTATAAGCGAATGTTCTATGATGTTTGATCTATATCGTAGAGTTATGTTGCGAGTTTTTCCAGCAATTGCCAAACCTTTTTATGCTTCTATAGATGAGGCAGCTGCTAAGGAACAAAAGGCTATGGAAAGTGCTTCACTTGATAGTAAGATTAAAACATTGGGCATAGAAGAAGAATCTGACGATGAGGAGGAGAAAGAAAGGCAGGCTATCGAATTATCTTTGGCTTCGCAAGAATCATCTGTTGAACAACCGGTTTCACCAAAGTCAAACCCAGTGTTGAGTTCTTTGCATCCAGCAGAAGATAAAGAAGAGGAGTCTGAGTCTGACGATGAAGAAGAAAAGCAGGCTATAAAAATGTCTTTGGAAAAATATTCATCTGTTGGGCCGTCGGTTTCGCCAGGGTCAAACCCCAGTTCATTTTTTAATGAGACACAAGCTTCATCTGGCGCCGAACATAATGAGTTAAAAGCTAAGTCTGACCCTGTTGTTCCCAACAATACTCTTACCTCTACTTCACCAACATAATACAGGGATTAATCTCTAAAAGCTGTCTCAAAAAAATTTTAGCTGTCATCCTGTGGTGAATAGTTACTATTTTTGTAAATAAATCACTCGCATTTCTAAGTGTAGCTCTATGCTAATACGCGAGCCAATTCCTGCCAATTGGTGGTAAAGTGCAGCGATTTATTTTTGATTCGCATGCTCCAGTTTGGCTCCATACCCTCAGCAGCAATAAATAATGTATTTGTCCCAAATTGGGTATTCAGTGTATCCATGACCTGCATGACTTTTTCTCGCTTTGTATTGGTCATATCATTATCCAGCAACAAATCTTGTTGTATGTTGTCTGAGGCAATATCCATCAACATGATTCCAGCTTTGTAGTATTGATATCCCGGCCGGAATATTTCCCTTAACCCTTTTTTAGCGATAGCAATCAAACGCGAAGTATCTGCAGTGGGCGTAGAAAGACCTAGCATTTTGCCGTTTTGATACTGAGGCTCGGATAGTCGGAATTGATTAGTGGTAATAAAAATATAAATCGCTTGCGCTTTGGAATTTTGTTGGCGCAATTTAATACAAGCGCGCGCAGTATGATGGCTAATCGCCTCAGCTAAATCGGCAAAACTAGTGATGGGCTTACCAAATGAACGGGAGGCCATAATATTTTTTTTAGGCAAGGTTTTTTCTAGCGCCAGACAGGCGATGCCGTTGAGTTCAAGCACAATCCTTTCAACCACAACACCCAAATGTTGACGGATCATTTTAGGAGGATAATCGCATAGCTGTTGTGCAGTGCTGATACCTAACCGCTGCAGCTTGGCCGCAGTACGGTGGGCTATACCCCAAATATCAACTACCTCACATTTTTGCAGTATGGTCTGTTGCAATTGTCGTTCACGCAGATCAAATACGCCGGTAGTCGTTTGTGATTTCGCCACTCGATTTGCAAGCTTGGCTAAAGTTTTAGTAGGGGCAATGCCAATAGAAACGGGAATGCCAGTCCACTGATAGATTTTTTCCCGCATATTTTCCGCATATTTTTGCAGGTCGCAATGTGCCAAGCTATCGAGCCGTAAAAAAGCCTCATCGATAGAATATACCTCCACTTCAGGGCATAACAGGCGCAACGAAGCCATCACACGTTGGGATAGATCACCATACAACGTGTAATTTGAGGAAAAAACTGCAACCTGATGGCGTTTGAGTAGCGCACGGTATTTATAAAATGGTGCCCCCATAGGGATGCCCAATGCCTTGGCTTCGTTAGAGCGCGCAACGATGCAACCATCGTTATTCGATAACACGACCACCGGTTTGCCATTTAATGCCGGGTTAAATAAACGTTCGCAGGAAGCATAAAAATTATTGCAATCCACTAGAGCATAAATCGGTGAGGCACAAGATGAGCTCAGACGGGATGAATCACATTGGTGACGACGCCCCATATGTGCACCTCACTTTCTGGTTTAATTTCAATCGGCGGGAAGTCTTCGTTTTCAGGGAGCAGATATACCTTTCCCTTCGCAGTCTTTTGCAAGCGTTTCACAGTCAGCTGACCATCAATCGCTGCAATGACTATTCGCCCTGACGCAGGTGTCAAACTGCGGTCTACAATCAGGATATCTTGATCGTGAATACCGGCATGAAGCATGGAATCGCCACTGACACGGACGAAAAAAGTGGCGGTAGGATGCTTAATCAGCAGTTCATTTAAGTCGAGGCTGCTCTCAACATAGTCATCTGCAGGAGAAGGGAAACCAGCTGCTACACTGGAGGAATATAAGGGGAATGGACAAGCGTGTTTTGAGGTTGCTGGTGTAGGGGCGCTAATCATGGGTAAATACCTGTCTATGCATATGTCAGCTCCTTGCTGTTTTGGTGGCTTCCTGGCCTGTGTTCTGGTTAGGCTTAAACTATCTCAAAGCAGTTTATCAGATTTGTTTGGTAAAGTGCTATTTCCTGTATGCCGGGATTAAATATTAAAAAGCAGGGTAACTATTCACCACAGGATTGAAACGGCACTCCTTCTGCCCGTTCATCCACTTCTTCTTCATCTTCACCATGGCCAAAATTGTCTAAAGCAAAGATTGAACGACAGTGATGGTTCTGACTCTTCATCTTGTTTATCGCTTGGATTATCAACTGGCTGATATCCAGGCGGTGGAATATAACTTACAGCTTTAGGAATATATGCGCGCTTTAGCTCTTTTTTATTTTCGTAAACAGAACACCAATCTTCAGGAATAGCCATAGGTGCTGAAAGAGATAGCTCTGCTCTAAGTTCTTCTATTTTTTTATTGCGCAGAAACTGTTTTTTTATTCCATCTTCAATCACTTCTTCTATAGCCTTATCTCCCAATACATCCAGGACAGCCGATTTCATTTTAGGGAATTCTGCCAGAAAACTTTCTTTAGAACTTCCAGTCATATTGGTGGCAATATAGATTTTTAGATGCTGCTTTAGGAAATCGTTAATTTGTTCCTTGAGCAATATAGATGAATTCGCTAGCGTATCTAACGATCTTCGGAATTTATCTTCTAAACTAGAGCTGTAAATATTCTCTAGCGGTGAATTGCTTACTTCAGAATAATTAAGCCTGGAAATTATAGATTCTTTGTTTTTTTGCAACATATTAAGCAAAAGTATCTCATTGGTTGTATAACTTAATATTAACCCAATTAATACAAGTGGCATTGCTGGCAAGCATAAAAACATAAAAGAAGGGCAAGCTTCTTCCAGGACATTATTCAAAAATTTTTTACCCACATAGAACATTTCTTCTTTATCTGATGGGATTGAAGTGATTAGGTTTTTTCGCGCAGTGACCTCTGTTAATTCATTTTTTATATGATCTGGTAAGCGGCGAAAATCTTCGAGAGAAATAGTCATGCCATATTCGAGATAGTCTGCCAACCTTTCATGTTTTATGCTGTCAGATCGCGGACAAAAGCCCAATTTAAGCAAGAACTTGGCTCTTTCGTTCTGATAGTGTCTTTTACTCTTTCCCTCATCTATTTTAATGCCAAATGAAATAAGTTCTTCAACCATCGCAATATCGGGCTCTACTGATATGGACCGTGAAGATAAACAATTATGCAAAAATGCGCCTAAGAGTGCATTTAAGTCAGCATCCTTAATGACCGCGGGATAGCCGAATTCTTGTCTATGTTTAATAAAGAAACTAATTATATCTGCGCGACCTACTTCTGCAGCTCGAATAAGAATATTTATAAAATCTTTATAGTCCGCTTTTTTTCTTTGATAGCATATCTGTTGCACATAATGTATCAATCGAAAGTTATTTTTTTTAGTTACGTATTGTAATGTTGTGCAGCCTTCCTTTGACAAAAATAAATTATCATAATCTTTAATGTTTCTTTTTAGTTGCTCTATACAATATTTAAACACTCGAAAAGCTCCACTCGTTGCTGCAGAATATAATATATTATTGCTGGGTTTTATTTGCGTTAGCAATAAGTCGATACTTTCATCTGGGCAATTACAAATAGCCCTATCTTTGCATCGGCAATACCCCGGGACATTCCCCCCAATACACCCCATAATATACAATAAATTCTCTTCACTGAATTGTAATCCGAATTGCATTAGCCGGAATATCGCTGTCTTTTTTTTACCTACATCAAGATCTCTAGAAGAGAATAGCTGAACGACAGGTGTTTGATGTATATAACCTTCCATTTTTAGCGAGAGCGGTGTTGCAGCATTCACATCGAGTTTCCATTTTGTGACTAAAAATTCAATTGCTTCAATGCGCCCATAATATAGAGCTGTTCCTAATAACGTCCAACCATGATTGTCTAGGCATAGTGGGTTGGTTTTTTGGTCTTCAACTAAAAAATTGCAGATGCTCAAATTTCCGCCTTGAACAGCATAGTGTAATAACCTTTCTTTTTCTTTCTTACGTGGGATGGATATTTTTTTGAAATTTTCTAAAAATGGTCTGTTCCGACCATTTATTGCAGCATCTATTGCTTTGCTTAAGTATGATGCTCGAATATTTTTTTCATCAGGTATAGTTGTCATTGGCTTCAGCCTTCCGCATGAGGAGCATCGCGATTGGATATACAGAAATTCTTTAACTATATAATAAATTTTCGACTTTGAACAAACTTTTAAAACCTGACTGCTATAAAATTTATTCCTTTTTTAGCGAAACGACCTTAGCCCCTTCCCACCCGGGGAGAGCGGATATAGAGCTTTACCGGACTAGTGCGCATTGGTGTGGAGGGCATAGATGCAAGCCAAACCAAACAACCACAACAACCCTGCAAATCTAAAGCCACCCTTTTAAAATACAAGGATGTTAACTCGACTCGCTTTTCAGAGCATCGAAACTGCTCTTAACCGCCAATCAGCGATAGGTACCCACGCCAGGTGGGTAAAACTACGCTAGCACTTGCAGTTGCTCAAGGACATCCGTCCATCTATTTAGATTTTGATTTAATTAATCCTTAATCTTAGATAAAAAAACACCACATCCATTTTAATGACAAAGGCTTTTAAAACCCTAATAATTCGAGTATTCTCTATTTTAAATACCTTAAATTTAAGAGAATAATCATGACCGAAGAAATAAAAATAAAGAAACTCAGCCAAAATGAAGACCAAATCAGAGAAGAGTACTTAATAGCAAAAGCATCAGCACAAGGCAGAGAATATCTATCAAAAAAAATCAAAGAATGCACAGATGAAGAACAGCGCTATAATTTAATCTACATTTTTTTAAATAACCTTGGTTTTTTTGATCTAGCAGACATGCAAGACCTAAATAACTTGGTTAGCACAACCCTAGGAGAAAGACACAGCTTACTAAGTATTGCTGCACCTTCCAATTCAAACCTTTTAAATACCCTATTAACACAAATCGAAAGCCATAAGCTAACAGTCACTTTTGATAATTATCTGGAAGCTGCTAGCAAAGCTTTAGAATCGAAAGCTTTTGAAAATTTTAGACACATCCACTCCACATTTTCTAAATCTGATGAAATAAATACCGGAACATACTTTACCTTCATTCTATCATTACTAACACATACTGCAAAAACAGATGATGTAAACGCTTTCGCCTGCTTATATTCAGAATTCATGGCTCAAATTGCATTTGACGAAGACAAATTTAAAAAGTTTAAAACATTCGTTGAAAATATCACTGAAGCCGCGTTTCGTTGGAATGCCCCAAATATCATCCTATTCATTATAGAAAAAAATCCGAGTTTAGACGAATTTATCAACAATCAATTAGACATCCATCATGACAATACTTTATTAGCCTGGGCATTAAATTTTCCAAAAAAACCAGGACTTTTACAAAAATTAATAGGTACCCAACCTGAAAAGTCAATTCGAAAATTTGCACTGACCATCTTAGACAGCGACTTTCATAAATTATCAATTATTATTCAGCAACTTCCAAATCTGGCTAAAAATGAAAATTTTGTGTGCAACTTATTAGAGCGAATATTCTACGACCACGATGAAGAAAAGCCCAGTTTTAGCAAAAATCCGCCTAACATCCTATTATTATTAGAAATTTTAAATGCTGATATTATTACACTAGATAATTCATTAAAAAAATCCAAAGAATTTAGTTTATTAGAACTTGCAGCAAAGTATAATCAAGTAAATGCACTTCAAAAATTTCTTCCCAATGAATTCACTCTTCAAGACTTACTAAACCCGTTAAAAACAGCAATATTATATGGGAATCCAGAAGCAATAGAATTTTTACTTTTTCAAACGAAAAAAATTATCAGACAAACAACTGATAGTAAATCAGAAAATCACTCAAATTCATTTTATTTAGAAATAATTTCAGCACTTGCGCAATCACCCATGCAACCTGAAAATATGACTCACTTCTTCAAAAAAATAATATCCCAACTCCAAGACACCCATGCTCTGACATTTGATTTTCTAAATCATGTAATATTGTCTACAGAAGATTTAACCCTGGAACAGCTCAACTTTTTTTTAAAAAGTCTCTTCGAAATTTCACCAAAGGAAAAATTTCAAGAAACTATAACAGCTATGATAATAAAAGGCGCACAACCAGGACAGGACATTTATCTACGCTGCCTACTGCTTCCACCTAGCACGTTGTCTATCATGCAGCTTAACGATTTAATGCAGGTTGCCATCGGCATTGATGTAATACAATGGTTAAGCCAGTTAAATGATCCTAATATATTTGACAGGGTAATTTGCGCTCTATCCGCATCTCAAGATGGATACAAACACCTAAATACCATTGCTTTAAAGTTAATAGAAACAGGGCAAGATGATAAACTGGAGATGTTTTTATTAACTCTAAAAGCAACACCTGAAGACCAAAAAGAAGGAAAATCTGCTGCAAAAATTACGAAGCCACTGATAAAAGAAATAATATCTCACGCTCTAAACAACCAAAATGTAAATAGCCTCACATCACTAACCAATGCTGACTTAAATTTGCCTTTAGACACATTGGATAGTCTTTTTCTTGAAGTAATTGCTGAAAAATCCACTGACATGAATAAATTTGATAACTTTACGCCTTTTTATACGCCATGGCTTTGGGCAGTAGAGGCGGGCCTTAAAAGAACAGTCGCCTGGTGTTTAGAGCATAAAAAAGCTCCCATTCCTGAAAGTCATGCCAAATCGATGCTATATGTTGATATTCTGGAAGAATTAGCTGAAGAAAGTGATACTGATATATTAAAAATGCTCATCGAGTCTCGTCAAATTAATGACACCCAAGCCAAACAATTGACAATTACTGCAACAAGAGTAAGAAATATAAATTTATTAACTTTATTACTACAAACCTATTCTGCTCACGACTTAAATCATTTTATTGAACCACCTTCTGAATTCAAAGATAGTGCACATCACTTCCAGAAATTTGAAGAAGAGCGAACTCCCGATTTTTTACTAAGATTAGCAATTGACACGAATAACTCGGAATTTTTAAAATTGGTTATTACCAGAACCAAAAACTTTGCTGAAAATTTTAATGTATACACCGGGAGCCAAACTGGTACAACTTTATTTTCGCAGGCACTTAAAAAACCCCAAGCCTTTCAAGTGCTTTTAGATGTACCAACCTTTAATATTAAAGAGTTTCATAAAACCGCATTTCTTAACCTTGCTGCTCAAGACGGCGTACCCGAAACATTCAATCGGCTATTTAATGCGCTTAAAACAGAAAAAGATTTGAAAAAGAGCGATGGTCATATAGACCTTGCTAGTGAACTTAATGTTGAAAAATATATATTTTCTGCCTTAAAGTCAGATAACTGGGGAATGTTAGTCTCATTTTTAGCACCACCTGTATCTTTCCCACATGATAAATTAAATGAGTTCGTATTAAAATTTTCAAAACTGACTTTAGTTGATACCTTACTCAAAAATGCTGATGAAACTATTTTAGAAAAGTATATTTCAACATTAGGTCAATCTCATTTAAATAGAGTTAAGGTAGCATATCCAAATATTTCTCCAGGTTGTATGCGAGTTTTATTACAAAAACAAGTAGACATTCCTTTACATGATATATTTAGAGGCATGGAAAACAAGCCTGATAAATCTGCACGCATGCATATATTGCTTAGTCAATTTAACTTAACTTTAATGGAATTAACAAAACCTCAAGAATTGGCTCAGCTTGATATTGATACACGCATTAAAACTTATTATTTTCTTGCATTTTGTTATGCAAATTCAGCCGCACAACGGATTACTACATTAGAAAATGCAATCGTTAATTTTTCTAAAGCAATGGAATATGCGAACCTTGCAAATCAAATGTCAAAAAACACTTTGCTTTTACCCGCTGCAGCGAGATTTAAGGTTTTCTTCCACCAAGTTTTATCCGTAGGAATATGTACTTATTTAACTAAATATACAGAAATAGATCAATCATTAAAAAATCAAAGCCCCGATGAAGTAAAATCCAAAACATTGCTTAATGACAAAAAGTCGCTAGGTGCCGAAATTAGAAAAATGTTATTAACCTGTGGGATCACTAATAAAAAAAATTTAAATGAATTTAAAACTGTTTTTCAGAAATTATTACAAGGGTCCAAGGACGGCGATACCAATATCCGCGTTATGAATAATCTCGATGGCCTATTTAAATCAATAATTAATGAATTCAAAAGTCGATATTTTTTCGACTGGCATAATTCTGGATCTATACGGGCTGCAAGCAATACAGTTAATGAATTTCTTGATGTCCAACCTACACATTTCCCCCTTATCGAGCAGGAATCAAATCAATTTATTCTTGAATATCGAAAGAACTTTTTAGAAAAAATTTCTCTTCAAGCTGCAAAAAATACCTTCTTTATTCCTATAAAGATTTTTGCTGCTCTCGAATCTCTGATTTTAACTTCAACAAACCCTGAAATATCCTCCCTGGCAGATGCAGATGAAATTTTTGGAGAAAAAATTGTGTTTGCCATTGATGAATTATCCCACCCCACTTTAAGAGAAAGTGTACCTACGTTAAAAAATTGTATAGCCACCGTCATACAAGATCATATCAGTGAAAAACAACTTTTTAATGACATACTTGGTAGAGCTTTTAAAGAAATTATACCCACACAAAAACAAACGCCTATAGATAATCAATTTAAAAAGGCACTATTAAATCTTTTAATGAATTATTACAGCTTTAAGCCAACACATCACTTAAGAGTCACAGAAAATCAGCAATATTTAATAGAAAATATAAAAACCTTTCTAAGCGCCTGCCATTGTGGCGAAGACAATAATCCTGATAAAAAAACTAAAAATATAGCTATTTATTACCAAGGCACTGCTATTTTTCCTCATCGCAAGGAATTAAAAGATATATTTAAATTGCATTTAATTAACGCAGATCTTGCCTTACAACAAGCTGCCACTAGCAGTTCTCAAACAGATGTAAAGAAAAAACGAAAACATTCTTCAACAACTTCACTCAATGAAAACATGCCCGCTCCTCCTTCAAGTCCTGTAAGACTTCAGCTAACGAATAATAGTTCCAGGAAGCGCAAACTAGAAAACCAAAGTACAACCCAAAAAGGGCAAGAACGTATTTTTCATTAAATCTAATTAAAACTATAATCTTTATCTGGTGAAGAAGTAGTTTCAGGAGCAGGAGCAGGAACAGCAACTTTTCATTGAGGAACTCGTTAATAAAAGCCTGTCATTCCTGCGTAGGCAGGAATCCATTTACAATATAGCACAGTGCCACAGTTTGGGTGGATTCCCGCCTGCGCGCGAATGACAATTCTTTCAGGATATTAAATTTTTTATCTAGCGCAGAGTGTTATCACTTTGTTTTTAAAAATCTTAATAAATTATTAATGTTGTTTGTTGTACAATAATACCTTATTTAACAATTTGGGCACTTAACATGCAACCACGTCTCTATACTAGCGCTTTTTTAGCATTCTATTTAGTCTTTTGTAGTACTTCTTCCTTAGCAAATATTACTGATTATAAATTTTATACTAATCAAGTATACGATGCCCAGCGTTCTCCAGCATTTCCAATAGCCAATAACCTCTTCACACTCAGCTATTTTAATAATCCCTATCGAGCTAATTTAACACAGTACAACCTGCTTGATGGCGGATATATTCAGCTATTTTATGTGGGCGGCATCTGCCATGATGGACAAGTCGGAATCAATCATTACGATGCCAAGGGTCATTTTCTGGAAACAGTACAGTCTACAGGACACATTTATGGTTTAACAAATCAAGGATTTTTGCATGATAACGATAACAATATCGGCACCTTTATTTCCACGCAGTATGTATTAAACAATAGCTCTTTGAGCTATATTCCAACTACCGGTCCTAGCCCAGAATCTTGCAGCACACTCGAATCATATAAACCATCTCAAACTCACAAAAGATTTTTCTTTAATTTCAAACAAGGCCTATTTCCAATAACCAGCTCATCCCCAGCGAAAATTAATTCAATATCTGAGAACCAACTTTCTCAAATTCAACAGCAGCAGCAAGCAGCTAATGAAATTCTAGGCAATCAACAAAGACTCATAGCAGATTATGCACAACAAATACAACAACTCACCGCGCAGCTTGCTGACGCAAATCAAGTACAAAAACAACAAGCTTATCATATTGAAGTTTTAGAAAAAAAATTAGATCAATACATGCAATTGATTTTTGAGCATTGCAGCACAACTGAAGTTCAGAGCACCAAAAATCCAGATGATGTTAAAAGGTGAAAAGAGTAGTTATTGAAGAGAAGTTTTCACTACTCGTTCCTATAAGAAATAAAAAAGCACAAAGCGTTGTCATTCCCGCCAGCGCGGGAATGGCAGTGTTTTTTATAGGGACGAGTAGTTACAAAGTAAGAAAGTATAGAAAAATCCATCACTTCTTATTTTTCAAAGCAGCCATTAATTCATCAAAAGATTTGATAAATTTATCGACACCCTCATCTTCAAGTTGTTGGGTTATTTTATCTATGCTGAAACCTAATGCGGGTAACTGCTGAAAAATCCAATCAGCAAAATCAATACCTTGTTCTAATTCTGATTTTGGATTGCCATGATCTCGATAAGCGTCTAAGGTTTCCACAGGCAAGGTATTCACAGTATCCACCCCAATCAACGCTTCCACATACATCACATCACTATATGCTGGATTTTTAGTGCTGGTGCTAGCCCATAACAGCCGCTGCGGCTGCGCACCTTTTTCTTGCAGTTTTTTAAACCGTTCATTCTGAATTAATTTTTTATAATGTTGATAAGCAATTTTTGCAGAGGCGATAGCCACTTGCGCTTGCAATTTTTTGGCAACTGCGGCTTTTTCACCCCCTTCAGCCACAACCTTCCCCAACTTTGGGTCGAGCAATACATCAATACGGCTCAAGAAAAAACTGGCCACAGAGGCAATATGTTTGAGGGATTCTCCCTTGGCAAGCCGTGCTTCTAAACCTTTGAGGTGGGCTTCTGCCACTTCTTGATAGCGCGGCACGCCAAACAATAGCGTTACATTGACATTAATCCCTTCGCTGATTAATTGCGTGATAGCCGGCAACCCTGCTTTTGTGCCCGGAACTTTAATCATGACATTAGGACGGTTCAATGCCTTCCATAATTGGCGGGCTTCAGCAATCGTGCCTTCAGTATCATGCGCTAAATGTGGATTGACTTCTAAACACACATAGCCATCTTTAGCTTCCGTCTGATGATAAAGGTCGCGGAATTGATCGGCAGCCTGTTGTATATCTTGTTGGGTGAGTGTTTCATAGATGGTATTAACATCTTTCCCTGCCTTGAGCATGGTCTGAATATCTTTGTCATAATCACTGCTATCCACAATGGCTTTTTCAAAAATGGATGGATTGGATGTCACCCCACGCAAACCATCTTCAGCAATTAATTTTCTGAGCTTACCACTTTGCATCAGATCACGATTGATAAAATCTAGCCAAATCGATTGACCGAGGGCTTCTAGTTTTTTTAAAGGGTTTACTGACATTGAATTTTCCTCCTGGTGTTGATTGAGTATGAAATCATCATATCATATCGAGTAGGCATAAGCGTTACCCACTTTCCTCTTATACAAGGGGGAGTGTTGTTTTTAAGTTCGACTACTTAGCCTACAAAAGAGTTGATATACGTAGATCAATCTTTATAATATCCTTACCCATATTCGTTTAACCAAATTTAAGTAGGGTTTATTTGTGGATTATCAGCTTCTAAATATTATCTACCAACAGAATCCCTGGCTACAGGATAAAACAAATCCCCTAATTACTGAAAATCAATATATTCAAAGATTGCAATATCAATTTCTGGCACAATCCGATTGGGATAAATTATGGACAATCTTGGTGGGGCCGCGTCAGGCAGGGAAAACGACATTAGGTAAACACCTATGCCAAGGACTTATTAGGCAGCATCGCTATCAACCATTGCTATACTTGAATTGCGATTATTACCAAGTCCGTCATTGGTTAAAATCTCCCACATTTCTATCAGAGGCAGCAGCCGCTTTTTCTTTAAAAAACTATATTCTGTTTATCGATGAAGCCCAACGTTTAGAGTCCCCAGGGTTATTATTAAAAATCATTGCCGATTTGCAATTACCCATTAAAATGATCGCCTCAGGGTCATCACAATTAGAAATAAAAAGCAAAATTCAAGAACATTTAACTGGCCGACAGATTGAATCAGTGATCTTACCCTTGAGTTGTCGTGAAATTGATTTCGCTAACCATTGGCGTTCGTTGCTGCAGTATGGCAGTTATCCACAAGTTTATCTTAACCAAAATAAACTGGTATTTTTGCAAGAGTTATTCAACAGCTATGTGCAAAAAGACATCATTGAATTCCTGCGGGTGGGCAAGCCTGAAGTCGTATTGCAACTGCTGGCACTTTTGGCACATGCTTGCGGACAATTATTGAATTTCCAACAATTAGCCGTAGATTGCCGGGTAAATGTTGAAACTATCCGCCATTATATAGACATCTTTGAAAAAACTTATGTAATAAAAACTATAAAACCTTTTGTTGGCAATAAACGCACGGAACTTACATCAAATCCGATTTGTTACTTTATCGATAATGGCTTTCGCAACCAAGCGTTAAATAATTTTGCCGCTATCGAAAATCGTACTGACAACGGTCTTTTGGTGCAAAATTTGGTATTTCAAGAAATTTATAAATATCAAATGCAAGAAAGAAAAAATTGGCAAATTCATTATTGGCGCACTAAAGCAGGCGCCGAGGTGGATTTCGTTATACAAACCGGCTTTGACACGATTATTCCCATTGAAGTTAAATTCAGAAATACTAAAGATTTAATTTTGAGTCGCAGTTATCGATCCTTTTTAGATGCCTATCAGCCAGCACAAGGATATGTCATTACTAAAAATCAAACTGGCGAATTGAATTACCCTTTTGGGCGGATTAATTTTATTCCGCTTTGTGCATTACCGACGTTGTTTGAAAATATTACCTAACCTAAAACATCCTTCCCCCATAGGTTCGATAACGAGAAATCAGCGTATTCGTAGAACTATCATGCTTCAATTCCGGTTCAGCTTGGCTTTCTAATTCAGGAATGATTTGCAACGCCAACTTCTTACCCAGCTCCACCCCCCACTGATCAAATGAGTCAATTTGCCAAATGGCGCCTTGCGTGAAAACACAGTGTTCATAAAGCGCAACCAGCTTGCCGAGGGCTTGTGGTGTCAAACGCTCCAATAACAACATGGAAGACGGGCGATTACCTTCAAACGTGCGATGCGGCACCAACCAGTCCGGCGTACCTTCCGCCTTAACTTCTGCTGCGGTTTTGCCAAAAGCTAAAGCCTCAGCCTGTGCAAAGACGTTGGCCATCAGTAAATCATGATGACGCCCCAATGGATTTAATGTCTGAATAAACGCAATAAAATCACACGGCACTAACTTAGTACCCTGATGCAATAACTGATAAAAAGAATGTTGGCCATTGGTACCTGGTTCGCCCCAATAAATGGGGCCGGTCTGATAATTAACTTCTGCTCCATTCAGTGTCACATGCTTACCATTGCTTTCCATCGTCAATTGCTGCAGATAAGCTGGAAAACGCTTTAAATATTGCTCATAGGGCAACACCGCCACCGTCTGCGCTGCAAAAAAATTGTTATACCAGATACCTAACAATCCCATTAGCACCGGCAAATTACGCTCAAATGGCGCGGTGCGAAAATGTTCATCCATCTCATGGAAACCCGCGAGCATATCGCGAAAATGATCGGGGCCAATGGCTGTCATAATCGATAAACCAATCGCTGAATCCATAGAATAGCGACCACCTACCCAATCCCAAAACTCAAACATATTCGCCGTATCAATACCAAACTTTGCCACTTCTTCGGCATTAGTTGAAACTGCAACGAAATGCTTGGCAACTGCCGCTTGATTCTTCAATGTCTTTAATAACCAATCGCGCGCCGTACGCGCATTGGTAATCGTCTCCAGCGTCGTAAAAGTTTTAGATGAAATAATAAATAATGTCTCTTCAGGATCAAGATCACGTGTGGCTTCAACAAAATCCGTACCGTCAATATTAGAAACAAAACGGCAGGTCAACTCCGGCGGACTATAATGTCGCAAGGCTTCATATGCCATGACCGGCCCCAGATCAGAGCCACCTATACCAATATTAATAATATTACGAATAGATTTACCGCTATGGCCTTTCCATTCACCACTGCGGATTTTGTTAGCAAAACCCGCCATTTTATCGAGCACCGCGTGAACTTCCGGCACAACATCCGCCCCATCCACCACCAGCGATTGTCCTTTAGGAATACGCAAGGCAATATGCAATACGGATCTGTCTTCCGTGACGTTTATTCTCTCGCCTTTAAACATCGCCTCAATGCGTGATTTGAGTTTAGATTGCTCTGCTAATTGCAAAAGTAACTTTAAGGTCTCATCCGTAATCCGGTGTTTGGAATAATCAAAATAAATACCTGCTGCCTCAAACGCCAGACGTTGTCCACGCTTGGGATCTTCTTGGAAAAGTGTGCGTAAATGTATATCACGCATATTTTGATAATGTGTTGTAAGCGCCTGCCATGCAGGCAATGCCGTTAACTGCGAAGTCATTCTGATATTCCTTCTAATCCAAATTTAGCCAATTTCTCACACGTCGATTGATAATCGGTATGATGAATTCCTTTAATTCCCAAACCTTCTGCAACACTGACAAACATCAAGCGATCTTCAATATATAAGACCTGTTCGGTAGGTGTTTGTGAAATATCCAATGCCATACGAAATATATCAGCATCGGGTTTGCGCAGATGCACGTAGCAGGAAGAAATAAAAAAATCTACAAAGCTGTGCAATTTAAATTTTTTAATACGATAGATATTGAGTTCACGCGCTTCATTACTGACTACGGCAATTTTCAGACCGTAGCGAGACTTGAGTTGACAAATTAATTCCAACATTTGTGGATAAGGTTGCGACTGGGTAAACATGAAGGCTTTGAATTGCGCTCTAGTAAATGACCTTTTTTGATAAAATACGACACGTTGTAGATATTCTTCCAAGTCAATTTTGCCTGACTCATAAGTATCGAAAGTTAGATGATGCCGCTCCTGCATGTCATCGCAATCGAGATGAAAGTGTTGGGCAGCGAGGTTTCGGCTTTTTCTGTCCCAGCCATTGGTTAATAACACACCACCTATATCGAGGAATAATGTAGTAATAGGGGGGGTTTTGGTTTTGGAATTTTTTTTGTTCATGAGTTCTTCCTTAATTGTTCACGCAAATTTGCAATCACTTTAGCATAATCTGGTGCACCAAAAATAGCCGAACCAATAACAAACCTTGTTGCACCCGCACGTGCAATTTCAGCAATGTTATTGATTTTAATACCACCATCTACCGCCAAAATAATATCACGACCACTCGCTAAAATAAGCTCTCTTAGCTTCTTGATTTTATCTAAAGAGGAAGGAATAAATGCCTGCCCGCCAAACCCAGGGTTAACTGACATAACTAAAATAAAATCCAACTGCTCTAACAAACTTTCTACATGCTGCCAAGTGGTATCTGGTTTAAGCGCAATACCCGCCCTACAACCCTGTCCACGAATTTGCATCAAATTGCGCTCTGCCTGCTTCGATGCTTCATAATGAAATATGATGCCAGAGGCTCCCGCTTTGGCAAAATCCACAATCAGCTGATCGATAGGCTCTGCCATTAAATGCACATTGATTTCCGCTTGAATACCGTAACGACGTAACGAAGCACACACGACAGGACCGATAGTCAGATTCGGCACAAAATGATTATCCATGGCATCAAAATGCAAGGCATCGGCGCCTGCCGCCATCACCGCTTCTGCCTCTTGCCCTAAACGTGCGAAGTCGGCGGATAGTAATGAAGCGGCTATTTGATAATTACGCATGGGGTTTCCTAAAAACTGTAACTTCTCTCACCTGGTGGGCATAAGCTTCGCACCATATCCCCTCTCCCCCAAGGCTAGGGTATGCACACATCTTTCATAAGCGCTTCTAAGCTAAGAATTAGCACTGTAACTCCCTCTCCCGCGAAAAGAGTTTGAAAGAACTCTGAACCTTGCTTAGCCTAAAGTCTAGTGCTACTTTCGCCGATGAGTAGCAATCACTTTCATTGGAGCAAGTATGGGTCACAGCAATGGCACTTTCAAATCAACAAAATGCTCTCGCCCATCATCCAACAAAGTTAACACTAAATCAGGCAACAGCATACCATCCAACAACAACTCCCCTTGCTCTTGCCCTTGCACCCGCTTCACAGAAATCTTATACAACGTATTCCCATAACGATAATCTGCTGTAAAACCATCCCAAGCATCTGGTAACAGCGGTTTCACATGCAACTGATTACCATCCTCCAATTGCAAACCTAACAAAGTTTCCGTCATCAAACGATACATCCAACCCGCCGATCCCGTATACCAACTCCAACCACCCCGCCCCGTATGTGGCGCCACACTATACACATCACCCGCCGTCACATACGGTTCAATTTTATAGCGGCTGATTTCCGCCGACGTACGCCCATGATTCACCGGATTCAACATATGCAACAATTGCCAAGCACGCTCTTTATCACCCGCCTCAGCAAACGCCATCGCCGCCCAAACTGCAGCATGCGTATACTGACCACCATTCTCTCGAATACCCGGCACATAACCCTCAATATAACCCGGGCTAGGCTTAGATTCATCAAAGGGTGGATCCAACAACTTAATCAAACTATTTTCAGCATCAACCAAATAATGATACAACGCGGCCAAAGCCTGCTTTCCACGTAATGAATCCGCTGCACCTGATAACACCGCCCAACTTTGCGCAATTGAATCAATCCGACACTCCGTATTACTGGCTGACCCCAAAGGTGTACCATCATCAAAATAAGCACGCCGGAACCATTCCCCATCCCAAGCTGCCTCAATATGTTGCGCCAATTGCTGACTTTCCGATTCACAGCGTGTTGCAAAAGCACTGTCACCATAACGCGCAGCGATCGGCGCAAAACTTTTCAACACACTGTATAAGAAAAATCCTAACCAAACACTCTCGCCATGCCCATCCTTGCCCACCAAATTCATACCATCATTCCAGTCACCCGAACCCATCAGCGGCAAACCATGCACCCCGAATTTCAAACCATAACCAATAGCACGCACCGCATGGTGGTAAAGACAAAAACTTTCTGTGCCTATCAACGGCAAATCATAATAAGATTCTTCATCAACATTCAGTGGCCGTCCTCTGAGAAACGGCACAGCCTCATCCAATACCGCCATGTCTCCGGTCGCATCAATGTAATGACACAACACAAAAGGCAACCATAAATAATCATCAGAACAACGCGTACGCACGCCACGGTTGGATGGCGGATGCCACCAATGTTGCACATCGCCCTCTTCAAACTGATGCGCCGCACAGAGCAACAAATGCTTGCGCAACAGTTCGGGCGCCATATGGGTCAGCGCCATCACATCTTGCAATTGATCGCGAAAACCAAACGCACCACCTGACTGATAATAACCGCTGCGCCCCCACAACCGACTAGACAAGACCTGATACAGTAACCAACCATTGGCCAAGAAATTAAACCCAACATCCGGTGTTGTAACTTGCAATGCACTCAAGCTGTGTTGCCAATATTGCCGCACGCCCGCTAATGCACTCTGTGCAGCAGGTAAACCACGATAGCGCTGCGCCAAACTTTCAGCTTCTGACTTATTCTGTCCCGCACCTAAAGTAAAGACAATCTCACGCGATTGACCTTCGGCTAAATCAAAAGTTAATTGAATCGCACCGCAAGGATCTAACGCCGCCCCCACACGCCCTGACAAGCGTTTACGTTCCAAAGCAACGGGTCGAGCCAAACTGCGATTACGACCAATAAACTCCGCACGATCACCGGTAACGGTACGCGTATTTAAGCCTGAAGTCGCAGTGGCTGCATCAAAAAAAGCCGTGCGCTCACCAAACTCCGTGTTGTAATGATTTTGCGCTAACAATGCACCACCTGCCGATAATTCCGTGACCACATACATCGCATTCTTAGTACGTAAATCTCCCAATACCCAAGCGACATAACCCGTCACCGATAAACGTCGTACACGCTTTGAATCATTGCGTATCTTTAACACGGAAAATTTAACCGCTGCATCCAACGCCACAAACATAGATAATTCTGAATGAATCTCTTCTTCCGCATGTTCAAACACGCTGTAACCAAAACCGTGGCGCGTTAAATAATCACCACGCCCAGGGCACGGTAATGCGGCAGGCGACCATACCTGTCCGGTTTCTTCATCGCGTACATAAAATGCTTCGCCGGAAGAATCCTTGAGCGGATCATTATCCCAAGGTGTCAAACGAAACTCATGGGCATTTTCTATCCAGGTATAACCTTGCGCAGTTTCTGAAACTAAAGTACCAAAATTAGGATTAGCCAACACATTGACCCAAGGTGCGGGGGTGGGTGCATTTTCAGACAGACGAATGACATACTCATCCCCACTGGCAGAAAACCCGCCTAAGCCATTAAAAAATTGTAAATCCGGCGGCAATGGCAGCGACTTATCATAGACAAAAACATGCGGTGATTTAATGACAGCTAAAGCGGGCATCAAAGGCGGGCTGACACGGCGGCGGCTCAGCTGTTCACGTAATTTCCCGCGTTTGTCTGAAAGAATATAGCGGGCAACGGATTGCAACAACACATGATCTTCCAAGGGAACTTGATCCATCATACGCACAACAATACTGCCACTATGATCGGGGGCGTTTGCGCTGATGTTGGCATTAATCAAACTCATAATCTGATCTTGCAATGTCTGGCGATAACTGACGCGCTCTTCATTTAAAATCACCAAATCTACGGCTAAACCTTTACGCCGCCAATAAGCTTGTGCTTGAATGAGTTGCCGTACTAATTCAATGTTAACGGCATCTTCAATTTCCAATAATACAATCGGCAAATCACCAGAAATTGAATAACCCCACAAACCGGATTGTCCGCGACGATTACTAGCAATAATGGCCGGATCTGCGCGACGATTGGTACTGGTGTAAATAATCGCACTGGCGAGTTTACCAAACAGCTGTGCGTCAGCCTCGGTGATATTCAACTGATGCAACAACACTTGACCATGCGTCCAAGCTAATTCGAAAACGCGGTTGGCAAAACTGCGATCATGGTATTTCTCTGCCAAAGCCAAACAATGGTCATGCGTATCTGCCACACCGGTTATCAGATCAAAGGTCACTAAGGCATCAGGTTCCAAGGTTAATCGGCAGCGGATAGCGACAATCGGATCTAACACAGCACCTTGGGTATTAGAAAGATCCCCTGTTTCCAGCATAGCTAAAGGCGCAGCTAAAGTCCGGTCACGGCCAATAAACTGTGAGCGATCCGTTTCAAACGATAGAACAAAGGGCTGTTCTGTATAGACATTCAAGCGATGACACATAAACGGCGGTTTTTCTTGTTCATCACGCGGTCTACGCGTCGCTAAAATTGCCTGTTGTTCTGGTAGAAGTTCTGTTTCTACAAATAAATTACTAAACGCGGCTTGCGCCTGATCGGCCGCCTGCGGCGCCAACACAATTTCTGCGAAACTGGTAAACTCAATGGTGCGTTTGACACCAGCTAAGTTATGAATGCGGATACGGCGTAATTCAATATCATCTTCTGGCGATACCACAATTTCCGTATGCATATCCAAATTCATCAAACTACGGGTGAAATCAGCATGCGCTTCTGAGAACACCGCTTTGAAATTCTCAGCGCTTCCGGCGGTGGGTTGATAGCTGGTAGAACAATACTCACCCGTCGCAACATCACGCACATAACTGAACAAACCCCAGTTATCACAAGTACTATCCTCACGCCACCTCGTCACTGCTATATCTTTCCAACGGCTATAACCGCCACCTGCTTGGGTGAGCACCAAATGATAACGACCATTGGAAAGTAATTGCACTTGCGGTGTCTGGGTATTGGGTGTGTTAAATACCCGCATGGAAGCTTCTGGACGCGAGAGTACGGCGGCGCCCGTGGGTAATTTGGGTATGTGCAAGTAAGAGGCTGTGGGCTTGGGAATGCGTTCTTGCAATAACAATAATGTCGCCTGAAACAGTGGATCAGCGATAAAACGCTGCTGCATGGGTTGGTTATGTAATAAATAAGAAAATGCTAACAGACTCATGCCTTGATGATGCGCCATAAATGAGCGCACGATGGCTCTTTTACTATCCAGCGGCAAACGCGACAGCGTAAAATCAATCGCCTCATAAAAACCAAATTTACCGACAACATCCTCGGCTGCTAAGCGCTGCAGATTTTGACAAGCCGCTTCTGGTGCTACCATCAATGCCATGACACTGGCATAAGGTGCGATCACCAAATCTTCTTCCAAACCGCGCTTTAAACCTAACCCCGGCACACCAAAGGCGCGGTACAAATAATTGATTTGCGTATCCACTGCATTAAAACCTGACTCAGATACACCCCAAGGTAAGCCACGTTGTTTGCCATAGGCAATCTGGCGTCTTACTGCCACACGGCAAGTTTGATCCAACAATGTATCCGGGTAAGTCGGCATGACCAATAGCGGCATTAAATACTCAAACATCGAGCCGCTCCAGGAAATTAAAATCGGCTCACCACCACTTGATACTAATAACCGTCCTAAAGCAAACCAGCTTTCCTGCGGCGTTTGCCCCTGCGCAATGGCAACGAAATTACCTAAACGCGCTTCTGAAGACAGCAAATCGTAATAACTGGCATCTACACGCTGTTCATCAACATTGAAACCAATCGTCATTAAATGACTAGCTTGATCGTACAAAAAGCTCATATCCATTTCAGCGAATGAAAATGCACCTTCCGCCAAGGTTTCAATCAAGGCTATGCGTTCTTTTGCTGTGAAGATTGCTACCTTTTGCGCCTCATTATCCATAGCGGGTAAAAGCGCTATATCCCGTAAACTGGCATTAGCCGGCAATCCTGGCACATAAGCAAACAAACTGATTTCATCGCGCAGTGCCTGACATTGCAACAGTAATTTCTGCGACCAATCCGACATCTCATTTAATGCCGCACCCGATGGGGCTGATAACTCAGCAATTTTTTCTGCGGCCACACAGAGTTCTTCACAACTGCTAAGTGCAGTTGACCAACCGCTAAAGGCATGACGTGCATCTAACAATAATTGTTGGAAATGTTGGACTGCCTGCGCCAGGGATTTAATCACAGTGGTGGCTAACACATCGCGTGTATCTTCTAAGCCATCTAGATAACGCACACGCAACAATGGTTCATCCGGCAATGCCAATAACCCTTGTCGTAGCGTTAACAAATGGCCGGCTAAATTGCCGCTATCTACGGTAGAAATATAGCGCGGCAATAAGGGTTCTAATGTTTCAGTGCTGTACCAGTTATATAAATGGCCGCGATAATGTTCGAGTTTAGATACCGTCTGCAAAGTATTTTGCGTACGCTCCAATAGCTGGCGCATATTAATATAACCAAAATCATAAGCCGACAAACTCGCCAGTAACGATAAACCAATATTGGTAGGCGATGTACGTCGTGCTAAAGCCGGCACTGGCGCTTCTTGATAATTATCCGGCGGCAACCAAAAATTTTCCGCCGTAATAAACGTGTCAAAAAATCCCCAGGTTTTACGTGCCATTCTATGTAAAAAGCGTATTTGCCCGGCATCTAGTTTCGGTTCTTTGCGCACAAACGGCCTGCTCAGCCAAAGCGCAATCCAAGGTGAAAAAAACCATAACGCCAATAAAGGCAAAGCCAAAATTAATGACTCAAAACGCTTATGTGCAATTAAAATCGCTACCGCAGCTGAGGCAAAAACTGGCCCCATCCACATATGCATCAGCCATTCCAACGCTGTGCCGCGCAAACGTTTATCGACTTGATCTGAAGGTGTCCATTCTAATAAATGATGCCTAGAAATAAAGTTGCGCCAACAAGTACGAAACACCGCGCTCAAACTGTACCAAGCCTCATGCGGTAAGCACGCTAAATATAAAAACAATTGCCCAGCACGCCGCTGTATCACATGCAGAATATTAGTCACATGTTGCATGGGTAGCATATCGGCAGGCTTGCGCACTAATTCCAGCAATGTCGTCACCACAGCCGGCAATAATATAATCGTCAGAGTCAGACTCAGCCAAAACACCGTAGACGGCAACAATGTCCAGTTCAATGCAATTAATATCAATAGCGTCACCGCCACTAAACTGCGACGCAGATTATCAAATATCTTCCATTTCGATAACCCCGATAGTGGATTGGCTATCCGCTCTCCAGCTTCATTTCGCACCTTGGGAAATAACCAACCGATGATCTGCCAATCACCTCGAATCCAGCGGATGCGGCGTTTGGTATCTGCTAAATAACTGCTGGGTGATTTTTCATAGACAGGCGTATCGCTTAAAAAACCTGAACGCAAATAACAGCCTTCTAATAAATCATGACTGAGAATCTGATTATCCGGTAAACGTCCAGCCAAACCTTGCTGAAAAAAATCTACATCATAAATACCTTTACCAACAAAAGAGCCTTCGTGAAACACATCTTGATAAACATCAGATACTGTGCGGGTATAAGGGTCTATACCAAACTCACCACCACACAGTTTTACATAAAGTGTTTGACCAGAATTAGATAAAGCCTCTGCAACTCGAGGCTGTAAAATTCCATAGCCGGAGGTTACACGCTGCTTGGCTGCATCATAGTAGGGTCGATTTAAGGGATGCGCCATCGCACCCACAAACTGCCAAGCTGATTCACGCGGTAATTGCGTATCACTATCCAGCGTAATCACATATTTGACAGAAAGAAGGGGAGCGATATCTCCACTGATATAAGAAAAATTTTCTCTAGGATTACCACGCAACAAATCATTTAAATCGGTTAATTTACCGCGTTTGCGCTCCCTACCCATCCACACTTTCTCACGGACATTAAACGTGCGAGGACGATGGAATAAAAAAAAGATATCACTGCCCTCACGCGAATAGCGTTTATTGAGCTCGGCAATTTGTGATTGAGCCAAAGATAATAATTCCTCATCTCCTGGCATATGCTCTTGAGGTGCGTCATTAAAATCCGTCAGTAAGGCAAAATACAACTGCTCATCGCGATTACCTAAAAAACGCACCTCCAGCGCTTCAACTAACGTTTCAATACTGGATGGACTACTCAGCATGGAGGGCACTACCACCAATGTGCGGAAAGCCTCTGGAATTCCGTGCGTAAAATCCATGCGCGGCAAAGGCAACGGTTTCACCAGCAAGGTGGCTACCCAATTCACGAGCGCTACAGAAAGTTGGCTGCCACATATGGCAACTGTGATGCCCAAAATCCAAAGCCAACCGCTACCGATATGATTTTGACTCGCCTTAGCCACCACGCCACACACTAATGCCGCAGTAATCAAAAAGATAAAACCTAAATAACTTTGTAAAGCATGGCCATGAATAAAATGACGAATTTTTTGCCATCCGCTATAGCGTATATTCAACACATTTTTTAATTGCGGCAAACCGGCATCAATCAAGTAATAACCCACATGGCATAACCTTTCTTGATGAGGATCTGCCATTTCGGCAACAGAGACCGCCTGCGCTTGTGTTTTTGCCAACAAAATGGCGGCGGCGGCGACTTCTTCTTCGGGATGTGAACTACTGCGTGATAACCGTTCAATCACATGACGATAACGGTCGCGGGTGCTGAAATCCATCTGGCTATAAATTTGCGCCGGATCCGTCATTAAGGTTTGATTGACCACGCTCACATGTTCAACAAAATCGCGCCAATTGACTTCACCTAAACGCCGTAAACTGGCAATGCTATTACTGACTGTGACCTGATTAGCCGCTTGATACTTATTTTCTTCATGTACTAATTGTTCAATCGTCAATCCTTCATCGGTCAAGTGCTGTTCAATCCAGCTTAACGGCAATGACAGTGCCGCACCTTGTAAACGTCGCGCTAATTCGGCGACGAAAGCACTGCTCATGGGTGGATCAGAACGTGCCATATCGGCAATGACAATCACGAGTCTTTTTGGCTCTGATGCAGCTACTTCTATCATACGATCAGCCCAACGATCAGCTAGGCTGCGATCATTTTTATCAGCGACAATGCGTTTAGCGGCACGGCTTAAATTTTCAATCAAGGCCACGCCTAAGGTAATGGGGACAGCCCACAACTCTCCTAGCGTCAGCGGCGTGACGCTTTGATAAGCGGAGATAAAGCGGGTTAAATTTTCTAGATCCCAACGGCCATCACCGTGTTCAATGATTTGTAAGGCAATATCATAAACGCGCGGCAGTCCTTGCAATCCGCTGGCTAAATGCGGCAATGCCCTGCCGTAACCTTTGGGGAGATGACGCCTGATTGTGTGAATTTGTTCTTGAATTAAATAAAAATTATCCAGCAACCACTCGCTGGCAGGGGATAGGCTACCATTGCCATTTTCGGTTATTTTTTGTGTAAGTATGCTACAGGATTTAATTAAGGCGGCTTCGCTTTCTGACAGTCGATTTAATAATATATCAGGGACAAATTTTTCAGTTAGTTGGTGTGAAAGCGCCAAGGTAATGCCGTAACGCTCAAGCTGATCGGCGCTAAAAAGTTCCGGGAGTAAAGGTGGCTCAGTTGCGTCTTCGGTTGAAGTTTTGTTTTTAAGGTGCAACCATTCTTGGATGGTGCCAATTAGGGTTTCGGTGTCCATTAAAAGCTTCCGTGTTGTTAATTATTCATTAGTTTCGCGTAACAAGCTCCGCGCCGCTTTCTCATCCAAATACCAAATCGTCTCTCCTCCAGCACAGCGGATCAATTGTGCCGGAAACTGCGATGGGTCAAATGAACCACGCAACACCTCTTTAACTGCCGGTGCTTTATCCTCGCCTTTCACTAAAAAACATACACATTGACTGTTATTCAACGCAGGCGGCGTCAAGCTGAGGCGATACATCTGCAATTTCTCAACCCATAATGCCTCAACCAGTTTGCTGGTACCCACTTCAATATAATTTTTCACCACTTCACTATTCGGCATTAATGAAGCCGTATGTGCATCGGCTCCTAATCCTAAATAGACTAAATCAAATATCGGCAATTCACTATTAAACACCTGACGCAATGTCTGTTCATACTGCAGAGCTGCCAGGCTTGGATCTTTTAAATCCGTTGGCATGGGATAAATATTTTCAGTCAACACCGGTAACTTAGAAAATAAATGCACATAGGCCGAATGATAATTACTCGCGCTATCATCAGCGGCAACATAACGCTCATCACCAAAGAAAAATTTTATTTTCTGCCAAGGAATTTTGGTTGTTTGCGAATTTTTCACTAAGGTATCGTAAAAAAGTTGCGGCGTTTCACCTCCTGAAAGCACAACATTAAATTGCTGTTTTTTAGAAACTGCCTGGATGGCGCGTTGTGCAAAATCCTCGGCAGCAGCCTCAAATAAGGAGATGGCATCAGGTAAAATATGTAAAAGCGCATGATTAATTACAGTATCCATTTTCTACCATCTCGTTCTAACAACTCATCAGCTGCTTTGGGCCCCCAAGATCCCGCCACATAATTCGGAAAATCGCGCGGCGGCAGTGCACTCCAAATATCTAAAACTGGTTGCACCAAACACCAAGCAACTTCTTCCATCTCCGCTCGTGCAAATAAAGTATGGTCACCATTCATGCAATCATACAGCACGGTTTCATACCCAGTTTTCGGCTCAATACCAAAATAATCCCCGTATTTGAAATCCATATTCACCGGACCTAATTGCATCAACGGACCAGGCACTTTGGCATTGAAGCGCAAGGAAATACCTTCATCGGGTTGAATTTTAATGCACAACAAGTTGGGCTGAATGTTTTGTCCTGAACCAAATAAAACCGAAGGTCCTGATTTAAATTGAATAATAATTTCCGAAGTACGAACTGGCAACCGCTTGCCCGTGCGTAAATAAAATGGCACGTGCAACCAACGCCAGTTATCCAACATTAATTTTAATGCCACATAAGTTTCAGTATTGGAATGCGGATCGACATTTTTTTCTTCTCGGTAACTGACCACTTCTTTGCCATTGATTAGTCCTGCACCATATTGGCCGCGCACGGCGTATTGCAATACTTGTTCTGGGGTAAATTGATCGATGGTATGCAGCAGTTTGGATTTTTCATCGTGGATATAATTGGCAGAAAATGAAACCGGCGGTTCCATCGCAATTAAACTCAATACTTGAAAAATATGATTAGGCACCATATCGCGCAATGCGCCGGCACGCTCGTAATAAGCACCTCTTAATTCGACACCCAACGTTTCCGCAACGGTAATCTGCACATGATCGATATAACGGTGGTTCCATATTGGTTCAAAAATACCGTTGGAAAAACGAAAGGCGAGTAAATTTTGTACGGTTTCCTTACCCAAGAAATGATCGATACGAAATATTTGCGATTCATCGACTATGGATAGTAGCTCTTCATTCAATTTTTTTGCTGAAGCTAAATCATGTCCAAAAGGTTTTTCGACCACCAGATGCCGGAACACACCCTCTTCTTCTGTCAATAGCTTGACTTTATTTAACTCAGTTGCCACCGTAGCGATAAATTCAGGCGGTACTGCACAATAAAATAAGTAATTCTTACTGGCTTTTTGTTCTTGATTTAGTTGTTCTAGTTTATTTTTTAATGCCACATAAACGCCGGAATCATTAAAATCTCCTGAGATATAATCAACTCGTTTAATGAGTTCAAGACCAAAATTTCTTGTGGCTAAGTCTTTGATAAAGTTATCGACCTCTTGTGTTAACACATCGCGAAAACTTTGGGTGCTGTAATCCTCTTTGCCTAAACCAACAATATGGAAATTTTCATCTAATAATCCTTGCGTGCCTAAATTGCAAATGGCGGGGTAAAGCAGACGTTTGGTTAAATCACCGGTCACTCCAAAAATGACCAGTATGCAGGGACGGGCGGGTTGTGGATGTATTGATTCTACTGATTGGTGAGTCACCATTCATACTCCTTCATTATTAATTCCCATTGAAATATAATAGCTTATATTATTTTTAAAGGGAATTTTAGTTCTATAATAGCCGTTGCTTTTTCCCTTCTCCCACAAGGGGAGAAGGGAAAAAGTCGAGGCTATAAGAAATGCTTGAGCAATAAAAAAGGATTAACCCATGAATTCACCCAACTTAAGCCCCCTAGCCGGCAAGCCTGCTTCCGCCTCACTGCTGGTCGACGTACCCAAACTCATCACCGCCTATTACACCCAAGTACCCGACCCTTCCATACCCGCACAACGCGTTGCCTTCGGAACTTCAGGGCATCGCGGCTCCTCCTTCGACAATACCTTCAACGAATGGCACATACTCGCTACCACGGCAGCCATTTGTCTTTACCGCAAAGAACAAAATATCACAGGTCCCTTATTTATCGGCTTCGACACCCATGCCCTCTCCACACCCGCTTTCGCCAGCGCACTTGAAGTACTAGCGGCCAACGGCGTAGAAGTCATGACTGCTGCACAAGATGAATACACGCCTACTCCGGTGATTTCACACGCCATACTGACATACAACCGCAAACGTGAAAGCGGTCTCGCCGATGGTATTGTCATCACGCCCTCGCATAATCCACCTCAAGATGGTGGTTTTAAATACAATCCGCCCAACGGCGGGCCAGCAGATCAAAACATTACCCAATGGATAGAAACCAAGGCCAATGAATTTCTGGTCAATCAATTAAAAAACGTGAAAAGAATTCCCTTCTCACAAGCCCTACGCGCCAACACCACCCATACCCATGATTACCTCAATCATTACGTGAACGATCTCGAACAAGTCATTGATTTTGATGTAATTCGTAACGCCGGTCTCCGTATGGGCGTCGACCCACTGGGAGGCGCTGGCGTGCATTATTGGCCGGCCATAGCCAAACGCTATCAACTCGATCTGACCGTAGTCAACACAACGGTTGACCCCACCTTTCGTTTCATGACAGTAGACTGGGACGGTCAAATTCGCATGGATCCCTCTTCACCCTATGCAATGGAAAGTTTAATCAGTTTAAAAGATCGTTTTGATAATGCATTTGCCTGTGATACCGATCATGATCGGCATGGCATAGTCACACGCAGTTCGGGTTTGTTACCGCCTAATCATTATCTGGCAGTGGCTATTTATTATTTGTTTCAGCACCGTCGAGAATGGGCAAAATCGGCGGCCGTGGGGAAAACCTTAGTCAGCAGCCAAATGATTGATCGTGTCAGCACTAAACTTAGCCGCAAACTTTATGAAGTCCCCGTCGGCTTTAAATGGTTTGTCTCCGGCCTGCTTGACGGCACATTAGGATTTGTTGGAGAAGAAAGTGCCGGCGCATCTTTTCTACGTCGTGACGGCACCGTATGGACTACGGATAAAGATGGTATCACCGCAGCATTACTATCAGCTGAAATTACCGCCAAGATGCAACGCGACCCTGGTGAAATTTATCATGACCTGGAAAAAGAATTTGGCGTATCTCATTACCTACGCATTGATGCCCCAGCAACTCCTGCGCAAAAAGCCTCACTAAAAAAACTTTCAGCAGAGCAGATTCATTATAAAGAACTCGCGGGTGAAAATATTCAATCCATTTTAACCCACGCCCCTGCCAATGACGCGCCCATTGGCGGCGTGAAAGTCATTGCTGAACATGGCTGGTTTGCCGCACGCCCGTCCGGCACAGAAGATATTTATAAAATTTATGCAGAAAGTTTTAAAAGTGAAACACATTTGCAACAGATTATCAAAGAAGCACAAACTATAGTGAATGATGCACTAAACAAAGCGGTTATCCATGACCACTAAAAAACCAACCCTAGATGCCGAACTTGAAAAACTCCAACGTGAATCCTTCGAGTATTTCTTACACGAAGCCAATCATGCTAATGGGTTAATCAGGGATAAGAGCAAAGAGGATTGGCCGGCTAGCATTGCTGCAACCGGCGTTGCCTTAACCGCCTATCCCATCGCTGTCGAGCGCGGCTTCATGTCACGTAATGCAGCAATCGAGCGCACACTCAATACTTTGCGTTTTTTCTGGAACAGCCACCAAGGTACCGAACCCAATGCAACCGGCTATAAAGGTTTTTATTATCACTTCCTCGATATGCAAACCGGCCAACGTGCCTGGCGATGTGAATTATCTACCGTCGACAGCGCTTTTTTATTCGCAGGCATGTTAACTGCTGGCATTTATTTCAACGGAAATAGTAAAGAAGAACAGGAAATCCGCCGGTTAGTCGATGCGCTTTATCAACGCGCCGATTGGCAATGGGCACAAAACCAGGGAGTAACAGTTACCCATGGTTGGAAGCCGGAAACGGGTTTTCTTCCCTACCGCTGGGAAGGATATGACGAAGCAATGCTGCTCTATGTGCTGGGGCTCGGTTCTCCTACTTTTCCTCTACCGGAAACCAGCTATACTGCCTGGAGTAAAACTTATGAATGGAAGCAATGTTATGGCTTTGATTATTTATATGCCGGATCATTATTCACGCATCAGCTCTCCCATGTATGGCTGGATTTTCGCCACATCCAAGATGCGTTTATGCGTGAAAAAGCCAGCGACTATTTTGAAAACAGCCGACGTGCGACTTATGTTCAACAACGCTATGCTATCAATAACCCATTGGATTTTGTCGGTTATGGCGACTGTGCTTTTGGCATCACCGCCAGTGATGGTCCAGGTTTTGTAACGTGTAAAATCCACGGCATCCAGCGACAGTTTTATGATTACATTGCCCGCGGCGTACCTTACGGTCCTGATGATGGCACACTTGCCCCTTGGGCTGCTATCACCTCACTGCCGTTTGCACCTGAGATTGTACTGCCAGTTATTGACCATTACATTTATGAATTAAAGCTCAAAGAGCAGTATCGCTATGGTTTTAGATCTACGTTTAATAGAACCTTTCCTGAAAAATCTCATTTCTGCGGCTGGATATCACCCTGGCATTATGGGATCAATCAAGGACCAATTGTTTTGATGACAGAAAATTACCGGACTGAGTTATTGTGGAATTTAATGCGCAGTTGTCCGGTTATTATTAATGGATTGAAGCGAGCGGGGTTTAGTGGGGGATGGTTAGGCACTGAGTAATTCCTCTAACAGCCGTGGCTTTTTTCCTTCTCCCCTTGTGGGAGAAGGAAAAATGTTAAGGCCATAATAGGAGACAACTATGAACACACAAGAACTCATCAACACCGCCAAAGCCTTAGTCGCCAATGACAAAGGCCTACTGGCAATGGATGAAAGCACCACCACCTGTAACCAACGCTTTGCCAAACTCGGTATTCCGCAAACGATAGAAGCCCACCGCGCCTACCGAGAATTAATTGTCACGACACCTGGTTTAAGCGATTACATTAGCGGCGCAATTCTCTATGATGAAACCATTCACCAGCAAACCAAAGATGGCACACCTTTTGCGAATGCCTTAAAAAATGTTGGAATTATTCCTGGCATTAAAGTGGATATGGGTGCTGTTAGCCTCGCAGGACACCCTGGTGAGAAAATAACTGAAGGTTTAGATGGTTTACGCGCACGCTTGGCGCAATACGTACAAATGGGAGCACGGTTTGCCAAATGGCGTGCGGTGATTACCATTGGCGATAACATACCGAGCTATGGTTGTATTGAAGCGAATGCACAAGCACTGGCGCGTTACGCTGGGCTCTGTCAGGAAGCAAACTTAGTACCGATTATTGAACCCGAAGTACTGATGGACGGTGACCATACACTGGCACGATGTTTTAAAGTCACAGAGAAAGTGTTACATACAGTATTTAATCAGCTGCATACCCAGCGCATCCTGCTGGAAGGGATGCTGTTAAAACCCAACATGGTTGTTCCTGGATTAAACTGCCCAAAACAAGAAAGCATAGATGAAGTGGCCGATGCCACCATCAATTGTTTCTTACAAGTTGTCCCTGCACTCGTACCAGGTATTGTTTTTTTATCAGGAGGCCAATCTAGCCAATTAGCTTCAGCGCGTTTAAATGCGATGAACATTAGATTCAAGTCACGACTACCCTGGGCAGTTTCATTTTCGTTTGCTCGCGCTATCCAGCAACCGGCTATGGATATTTGGCAAGGCAAAGAAGAAAATGTTTCTGAAGCGCAGAAAGCATTGCTGCATCAAGCTAAATGTAATTGGATGGCACGCCGGGGGGAATATACTCACCGTGTTTGAGATTGAGATTTTTAACACTTCATGCCAGATGAAAGATTATGCATTTTATGAGATAAAAGACACGGTGAATATATTTTATTTTAAGAATAAGGGGGATACTCCCCCTTAAAATTTCCCATTGTCTTTTGGAAATGATAAAACGCAAGAGGAAAAGTTAAGATGGCAGAAAATGGTAGCATCACAACACAACTACATCGTTGTGATTTCACTTAAACCCAAAAGGACAAACAGCATGGTAGATCAATCACAAGCAGAAATTGGCATGGTTGGCTTAGGTGTTATGGGACGAAATTTATTATTAAACATGGCCGATCATAATTTTTTTGTTGCAGGTTACGACATTGATGCCGAGAAAGTGACTAGTCTTGTTAAAGAATCACAGGAGCATAATGTTCACGCCACCGGTGATATTCAAGCCTTTGTCAATTCGCTACGAAAGCCACGCGCAATTATATTACTGGTGCCTGCGGGTGCTCCAGTAGATGCGGCCATTAAAGATTTTGTACCCCTACTGCAACCTGGCGATCTCATTATCGATGCCGGCAATTCTTATTTTAAAGATACTGATAGACGCGCACAGGATTTAAAAGCCAAGGGTATTCACTTTATGGGCATGGGCGTATCCGGCGGCGAAGCTGGCGCACGTCACGGACCCAGTATGATGCCAGGCGGGCCTAAAGAAGCTTATGAACGGTTGCGTCCCCTGTTGGAAGCTGTGGCTGCTAAAGTCAAAGGCGAGCCTTGTGTGACTTATATCGGTCTAGGATCAGCGGGTCATTTTGTAAAAATGGTACATAATGGTATTGAATACGGCATCATGCAACTGATTAGCGAAACCTATGCTTTGATGAAACTGGGTCTTAGGTTAACTAACCAGCAATTACATGAGGTTTACAGCCTATGGAACCAAGGAGAATTAAGCAGCTACCTGCTAGAAATCACCAGCCATATTTTCAGCAAACTCGATGATAAAACTGGAAAGTCACTGATTGATATGATTACACCCGTTGCAGCACAAAAAGGCACCGGCATGTGGACTTCGCAAATCGCTATGGAATTACAAGTGCCTGTTCCTACCATTGATATTGCTGTGGCTATGCGTGATCTATCGGGTTTTGTTAGCGAACGGCAACAAGCCAGCGTACTTTATCCATCGCCGACTTTTCAGCTCACAAGTGACGCCACTCTTTTGATTCAACAATTACAACAGGCGCTCTTTGCTAGCCTTTTGATCGTGTATGCACAAGGTATGGCGTTACTTAAAGTGGCATCCGACAAATATCAGTACCAGCTACATCTTGAAGATATCGCTCGCATCTGGCGCGGCGGCTGCATTATTCGTGCAGCTTTGTTAGAAGATATTCGCTCTGCGTTTCAGGCTCATGCTGATTTACCCAACTTATTATTGGATGCTAATTTAGCAGAACAGCTAAAAAGCCATGAGAACGGTTTGCGCCAGGTCGTTGGCTTGGCTACAAAAGCCGGCATTGCCATACCGGGATTGACGCAATCCTTAAGCTATTTAGACAGTTATCGCAGTGCCTGGCTGCCGGCTAATCTGATTCAGGCACAGCGGGATTATTTTGGTTCGCATACTTATCGGCGCTTGGATAGGGATGGGATATTTCATACTGAGTGGGATAGTTAGACCCTGTAATCCTCTCCCTTTTGCCTCACCCCCCTTGAAAAAGGGGGTGAGAAAGGAAGAAAGACTTTTTACAGGGACACAAATTCACAAACAAGGAAGCCACACCATGAAACGCAGCAAAACCTCCTCTTTAGACCAACTCTGCGTTAATACCCTACGCACACTTTCCATCGACGCGGTGCAAAAAGCAGATAGCGGGCACCCTGGCCTACCCCTAGATGCGGCGCCAATGGCCTATGTGCTATGGACACGGCATCTACGTCACAACCCCAAGAATCCTAATTGGCATAACCGCGACCGCTTTGTGCTTTCCGCCGGACACGGTTCTATGCTGTTGTATAGTTTGCTACATCTGACCGGATATGCCGTTTCCCTGGAACAAATAAAACAATTTAGGCAATGGGGCAGCATCACACCCGGCCATCCCGAAAGTGAATTAACCCCAGGCGTTGAAGTCACTACAGGACCACTGGGACAAGGCTTTGCCAATGGCGTCGGTATGGCCATCGCTGAAAGTTATCTCGCCGCACGTTATAACCGACCCGGTTTCAATCTCATCGATCATTTTACTTATGCTTTGGTCAGCGATGGCGATTTAATGGAAGGCGTCGCAGCAGAAGCAGCATCACTCGCCGGTCATTTAAAACTAGGCAAATTAATTTATTTATATGACGACAATCACATGACGCTATCGGCTTCAACCCAGCTAGCGTTCACTGAAGACTGCCAACAACGTTTTAATGCTTATGGCTGGCATACGCACATGATTGAAGATGGCAATGATCTAGAAGCCATTGACCAAGCCATTAAAAATGCACAACAGGAAACTTTACGTCCCTCAATCATTATTATCAGAACCCATCTAGGCTACGGCTCTCCACATAAGCATGATACCTTTGAAGCCCACGGCTCTCCCCTAGGTGTAGAAGAAGTTAAGCTGACTAAACAAAATTTGGGCTGGCCTATCGAACCTAATTTTTACATACCCAAAGAAGCCACCAAACATTTTCATAACGCCCTCCTACAAGGGCGAAAATTAGAAAAATCCTGGAATGAACGATTGACCGCTTATGCAAAAAAATATCCAGATTTGGCACGTGAATTTTTACACTTAATGAATAAAGAACTCCCCTTAGGCTGGAACGAAAATATTCCCGTATTTCCTGCCCATGAGAAAGGCATGGCCACCCGCGATGCCTCGGCAAAAGTCATGCAAGCCTTTAGCCCTAATCTGCCGGGATTTATTGGCGGCTCGGCTGATTTAAATCCTTCGACGAAAACGCAATTAATTAACCTGGGTAATTTTCAAAATCCTGACATGGCCGTAGGCGACACCCAAGGGTCTGTAGATGGTGGTTGGACTTATGCCGGACGCAATATTTATTATGGCGTTCGCGAACATGCGATGGGCGCAATTAGTAATGGCTTGGCGACTTTTAATGGCATTATTCCATTCACAGCGACCTTTTTAACTTTCGCTGATTATATGCGCCCGCCGATGCGATTGGCGGCATTAATGGGACTGCAAGTGATTTATGTTTTTACTCACGACAGTTTAGCCTTAGGCGAAGATGGTCCAACGCATCAGCCCATAGAACAACTGGCGAGCCTGCGTGCCATTCCCAAAGTCGTTGTGATCCGGCCAGCAGATGCCAATGAAACTGCCATCGCCTGGCAAGTCGCTATAGAAACTCGTCATACGCCGGTGGCATTAGTGCTGACCAGGCAAGCAGTGCCTACACTAGATCGCAAGGAATTTGCCTCAGCCGAAGGTTTGCGACGCGGTGCTTATATTTTGGCAGATGCGCCAAAAAGCAAACCCGACATTATTTTAATTGCTAGCGGTTCAGAAGTTAGCTTAATTGTTCAAGCACAAAAAGAATTACAGAAAAAGAACATTGCCGTGCGCACGGTTTCCATGCCGAGCTGGGAATTATTTACAGCGCAATCACAAAAATATCGTGATTCAGTGCTGCCTCCTACCGTACCATTGCGACTGGCAGTTGAAGCGGGAGTTTCACAAGGTTGGGAGCGGTATATTGGAGAACAAGGTGCGATGATTAGCGTAGAGAAATTTGGTGCATCCGCACCCGCAGCAACATTAATGGAACACTATGGTTTTACTACAAAAAATGTTTACAAGCAGGCACTGGCCTTATTAAAAAAGAAAACCTCGTGATGAAAACAAAAAAATAACGGTATATACAAATCCAAATAATCGATGTTAGTATCATTTATGATAGCCGCCCAACGGAGAAAATATGGGTATTCATAACATAAGTGATATAAAAAAATCTATTAATCAGATAGCGCTTTTACCTTTAGTCATTATATTTTGTCTAGCCACCTTAGTTTTGAGTGTATTCAATTACAAATCTCAACTCAATAAACAATATCTAAATCATCATATTTTGCTAGGCCTATTTGCCACTTATCAATCACAACTCTCCGAGAAAATTAGCATCATCGCTTCATCACCGATTTTTTTAGATTATCTGCACTCTGGAGAACGCACCAAAACCGCTACTCTACCTGATTTTCTATCTTTACTGGAAACTTTAAAAGATTTCAGCGGCGGCATTGAAGGGATAAAAATTCAGGATATAGATAGTAATAACTTGTTTCAAAGTATTTCCTTCCAAGATGGAACAGTAAGTCCTGATAATGTCACTTTAAAATTATGTTATCTCGGCAACTTACTCAATACCCAGTTCGGTCAATGCAAGTATCAATTAACCTTATATTTTAATAAAGCCCTGTTAGAAAAATCCTTGCTGAAATCTCAATTAAATCTCAATCATTGTCCAAAATGTACACCTATTGACTTTATCGATAAACACTTAGCGTTTGGCACTTTTCCTATCCTGTCTTCTACCGGCTTGAAACTTAACCTTGAAATTACCAAACAATTAGAGTGGTTAATATTTTATGATATAGGATTATTATTTTTAGCCCTCATTATATTCGCCTTTTGGAACCGGCGCCGCGTCAACTATCTTACGCAACAATATATCGTTTCCCCACTAATGACTTTAAATACTGCATTAAAATCCGGCGATGGCTTGCGCAAAGTGGAGTATCCTATTGAAGAAGTAGCTTATCTCGCTAATGAATTAATTAGCTGGCAAGAAAAATATAAATCGGCTTTAACCAGTGAGCAACAAGCGAAAATTGGACGCATTGCATCACAGTTGGCGCATGATATCCGCTCACCGCTGGCCGCATTACAAACCATAGTCCAAGATCTATCTGGGTTTACCCAAACACAAAAAAAAATAATCCAGCATGTCGTGCTACGTATTAATGACATAGCCAATAATTTATTGCGTTCTCCAAAGAGCATTTCCACAAACACCACCGCTCTAACCACAACGCAACCTGAAGTAATTGCACCCATTATTGAAAGTTTAGTTCTTGAAAAGAAAATACAATTCAATTATAAAACCGTTCACTTTGATCTCAATTTTCAACCCCATGCTCTTAAAATTGCAGTTAATGTCAATCCCTCAGAATTCAAGCGCGTCATTTCTAACTTATTGGATAATGCTGTTGAATCACTAAAAGAAAAAGGCCAGATTCATATCAGTTTAATCTCAGATACAGATACCATTAAAATTATCATCGCAGATAATGGTTGTGGGATGTCACACGATTTGCTAAATAAAGTACTAAACGATGGCATTAGCACTAAACCTGAAGGTCATGGCATGGGATTATCACATGCCACAAAATGTATCAATCAATGGTCAGGACAATTAGCCATTGAATCTGAAGAAACTCGAGGCACCACCATTAGCATCACACTGCCCATTGCCATAAAATTTCAACCAGCTCAACCCGCAACTGAAGAACCCATCATCATTTTAGATGACAATAAAGTTTTAACTGAAACCTGGAAATTACAAGGCGAGCTGCGTGGGAAACAGGTAATGACTTTTAATCGCGTAGAGGAATTTTTGCAAGCAATTAAACATTATGCAAAAAACACACCTATTTATATAGACTCTTACCTTTCTGAAGATATGCGCGGAGAAATATTAGCTAAACAATTATTTGAACAAGGTTATCAAAACCTGTATTTGACGACAGGTTTTGAGAAAAGTCAATTTAAAGACATGTATTGGATTAAAGAAATAGTCGGCAAAGAACCGCCGTTCTAAGCTGTCACATCAACAATAAAAACTGGAGTTTTCATGATTAAACCTCTCATTATATTAGCGAAACTTTTCATCTTCTGTCTTTTTCTAGTTTCACCACTACTCGCCCTATCAACCCCCAGCACCCCCCCAGTCAATATACTGACCTGGTGGGGTTATTTAACCAGCCCCTGGGTACATGAAATGATTATGAACCAATGTCACGTCAATATTTCCTACGACGAATATTATACCAATGATGAATTTATCCGTAGATTTCGAGAACATAATACCCAATACGATATTGTGATATTTCCCAATATTGACTATCAAATGTTTGCCAAACAGCTCACCAAAAATACTAGCAAACTATTCGAAAACACCAAAGCTTATGAAAAAAATGTCAGAGCCAATTATGAAAAACAAAATTATGCCCACAATGTCGTATACTTCCAGCTCAATATTGAAGGATTTTTATGGAATCCTAAAGTCATAAATCTCTCTGATACTGACTCAATTTCTACTCTATTTAAAAAAGCTGGCTCTAACACGGTTGTGATGATTGATGACCCCATGTTTGTTTATTATCTGCTCAATACAAATGTAGAAAATATCGATAAAATGGCCGAGTTGAAAAAATTTGAAAATCTCAGTAAAAATTCAAAATTATTTTTAACTAATGAACTGAATGATATTTACGGACGATCAGATTTTGCCTTTGCCTATACCTGGCCAGGCATTGCTATTTATGCCATAGACAATAAATATAAAAATTACCGTTACTTGATTCACCCAGAATTATCTCTAATTTCTGCCGATCTTTTAGCCACAATGAACAATAACCCTGCAACTGTTTGTGTAGCCAATGTGATGGCTGGCAAAGAATTTCTCAGCAAAATGCAAAATGATGCCTTGTATATATCACCTTATAAAGACTTAACCAGCATATCCAGTCCCACCATGAAAAACTTTGTGGAAAGTTTTTTCATTGCTTTGCCCAAACTAAGGTGGCAAAATAGCCGCGTCAATGAGACGGACTTTGATTCTATGGATCAGGCATGGAAGTTTTTTAAATTGAAATTTAATAATAGGCAGTATACACATTAAAAATCATACCTAAGTAAACCGTCACCCCCTTTGCAAAGGGGGTGAATATATTCACATTCACAAGGTCCTGATGCCGATAATTGAAAATCCAGAAAACACCTGGCTAAAATTTATTCATGACCTTAAAACTTCACTAGTAACCACTAGCGCAGGGATAAACAGTGTCAAAAAATATTTACCCACATTGATCGAAGCCTATAAAGCTTCCAAACCAAACCTCCGCATCTCTCAAGAAATACCTGAAAGACACCTAGCTATCCTAACTAAGCTGCTGGAAAATAGCGAAAAAGAAATAAACAATTTAAATCTCTTGGCAGATGTTACGGTTGCTCATTTAAAAAACAAACCCATCTCAAATTCATAATCCAAGGTACTAAAATGGAAACAGCACCCCTATTTTACTGGCCAACTGATATTTTAATAGTCGATGACAACCAAAGCTTTTTAGAAAACTTCAGCTCAGCCTTAGATGAAAGTGCTTCTGTGATAATATTTGATAACCCACATGCCGCTTTAGAAGCTTTAAGCAAAAATAATAATGTCTTTGAAGATTTATCTTCTTTAGCAACTTTTGTGAATTCCAATGAATACGATGATGAAAATCCACTAAAAAAAATCGACTACAGTAAACTATCCAATTTTATTTATCAAAAACAGAGATTTAACAATATCTCTATTGCCATAGTCGACTACACCATGCCAAAAATGAATGGTGTTGAATTCTGTAAAAAAATCTCCAACTCTCGTATAAAAAAAATTATGCTCACTGGCGACGCCAGTTATGAGATTGCTGTGAAATCTCTTAATCACGATATTATTGATGCGTTTGTACCCAAAGATGCCACCCATGTTTTTGATGAAGTCAATCAATACATTAAAAAAATGCGCTTAGCCTATTTCTCAGATATCTCTAACTCCTTGCAGGGTGATCCGCAAAATACACTGAAAACTTCTCAAGATTATTTGAAATTATTCAGGCAATTTGTCAAACAAAATAATATAGTGGAATACTACCAATTGGATGTCTCCGGCAGTTACTTGGCGTTAGATAAAGCCGGTCATAATTATTGGCTAGTTATAAAGAGCATGGATAAGCTACAACAAGATATAGACGTGGCCAAATACCATAAAGAAAACATTGAAGTGCTTAAAAAATTAGAAACGAAAACCCATCTTTTATTTCTCTTCTCTGAAATAGAAAAAAAACTACCCGTTTCACTATGGGGTAATTATATTTTTCCCATTGCAAACTCTTTCAGTTTTAATAACTGTCAATATTTCAGTGCGATTATTAAGAAAGAAGACTTTAGTTTACGGCGCAAAGATATTGGTACGCTTCAGGCTTACTTGAGCGATAGATAAATGTGTGTACTAGCCACTACTCCTTCTCCCCTTGTGAGAGAAGGTGCCCGTTAGAGCGGATGAGGGGTGAGTTTGAGTTGGCTTTGAGTTGAATTGCCATAACAGGCTCACCCCTCATCCGCCTTCGGCACCTTCTCCCACAAGGGGAGAAGGAGTAGTGCCTATTTATGGGTAATGATATGGTTAAGCACTACCTTTCCCCCTTGTGGAAAAAAGGAATTGCACTTTGTATCTAAATCCACCACACTATTCTGAGATAATAGATCAATTTCTTGAAAGAGAAGACGGGCTATTAACTAACTCTTCGGTATCAGGCGCCATCCAAGTCGCTGATCGTCTTTTTTCTTCCATTTCTGATTTGACCTTTGCTGTTATTTGCTTAGTTTCGCTCTCATTCGGTGATGATGATGAAGCAATCTCTTTAGTTATTCTATCTTTAAATTCCCGTTCATAACTGAGTAGAGAGCTTTCGATTGCGGCCTTAAACATGTCCTTATAAGAGTCAGGAGAAGAACGCTCAGCTGAGTACGCAACCAATTCTGCCGCCTCTTCTTCTTTTAATTTGGCCTTACCACGTGTTCGAGCTGCAGCCATACTAGACAAAAGCTGTTCTTTGCTTGAGGACGTTGCGCTCTGTATGCGAGCATAAGTGCCCGTTGTACTCGATCGGGACGATAATGGTGTATCGCTAACATCACGCTTAGGTTGGTCTTTTAAAAATGAGTTACAAACGGAAAAACTAGTCTTTGGCACATCTCTGAATCGTCTTATTAACTGATCGCAGCCTTTACTTAACTGTTCAGTTGCTTCTTTCTCAGAAACACCTGATGTTTTTTGAACCTCATTGCGGGCTAAGAGTGCCTTCAGTGATAAATAATATTGTTGGCTATCCGTTAACCCTGAGTGTTTAATAGTATTAATTACGCGCGGGTAATCTTCTTCAAAACTTTTAGAACTATTATTTGTATCTGATTTTAGAAATGTATCTGGTTTAAGCCAAGAATCTATAGACTTGCCCAATATTCTAAAGTTTTCAGCTTGCTCTCCAGTTCCACGAATTGTAAGCGAACTGGGCATGCGGAGGGTATCCTTTCCATAAGCTTCTACAAGTTTTCGCATGCCTAGTTGAAAATATTGATCTTTCTCCAAGAGGCCATCGTAACCACGATCATGAAAAAAATCACTAATTTTGCTCAGAAACTTAGCTTTTAAATGAAACTGGGCGCTAGGATTATGTTCTAGTCTTATATTAATTGCGGCAAACAAGTCTTGACGATAACGCTCAATTTGTTCCTGAGCTTTTGCTTTATTAAAATGTGCAAATTGATGACAATCCATATTGTCTATTAGACGCTCTAAACCTCTAGCATCTAGGTCTGCTATCTTTTCTAATTCAATTTCTTTTGCATCATCTTGCATAAATTTGGCTCTTTATGTTGTTAAATGGGGTATTTAATGCTTAACATCCTAATACTATTTCCCTTATCAGCTCATTGTATTTTACAAATCTTAAGAGAATATTAAACTTTGGCAGAATATGCGTACAAAAAACGTCATTTTCAAAAAAGCACTGTCATTCCCGCGAAGGCGGGAACCCATCCTTGAACTTCATTAGTAATTACCTCTCATAACGCTTTTTTATAGCAACGAATAATTGGTGCCGCACTCACAATGGCTACATCATAAAGCACTGGCATTTTGGTAGTAGTATAAATATTAGAACACGTCAACATATACACACCGGCTTTAGAGCCCTCCTGCAGTTTTCTGGCCAACACCTTGCCCTCTTGCGTTTGAATGATGCAATTTTTATTAAGCGCCTTATGGATATTATCTGCAAACAACTTAATACCTGCGACAAAATCACCTGGCTCAAATATTGGACTTAAACCATCATCTTCGATAGTGTAAATAATCACATCGGGAAACTGTTTTCTGAATAACAATAATTCATTGGTGATTAATTGTTCTTCATTATCCGGTACCACATAAGCCTGTTTACCACCTTTCTCAGCAGCGCTTTTGTAATCGGGTATCACATAAGGACCTACCCCTATCTCATATAGCAACCAATCTGCTGTACAAACCACCCCTTCCTGCCGCACTCGCACCACAACCCTTTCAGCACCATCAACCGGTAACCCCCCATAACGCGCCACTTCCCATCCTTTATAAGTATTGATGTTAATAGCACCATCATGACACATTTGCTCTCGCGTTAAATTAGCCATATTCCGCACACGTTTCAGCCGTTCTGCCCTAGCCTCCGGCGTTGAATTCTCATCTGTGACCAGCACTTTTTTAGTGTATTTTCGACGCATATCGTATTTTTGACCCATAATGAGTTTATAAATTGTAAAATACAAAATATTTGATTCGAATCAAATCGAATATTTGACAGCAAAGTGCCCTTCGTATACTATCACCTCTCATGCAAATCCGTCACCTACCTCTCTTAAGTACCGTGGCGAATTTGCACAGCAGTGACTAATTAAACCTAGGAGTATTTATGCAGGCTAAAAAAATATCAGATTATTATGCCCTAAGCCAATTAATCAGACCGACATCAAACCCTTACTTGACCCATGAAGTTTTCTATCCAGAATTTTTCAAAAAAACCGAACAAACTAAAAAACTTACCACAACTTCGAAAATAAATATTGCAGAAAAAAAACGTTATTATTTGGGAAATAAATATCCAGGTGTATATTTTACTAACCAAGAAGCCAAATGCATGGTGCATTTCTTAAAAGGTTTGAGCAATGCAAAAATTGGTAAAATTTTGCAACTATCGACAAAAACGATAGGCTACTATTGCAGTAGAATGCGCTTTAAATTGGGTTGTCGCACGAAATTAATGCTGATTGAATTAATTAAGACTACAGATTTTATGCACTGTCTACATGAGATAGATTAATTTAAAATTCATACTCTGCACTGCTTACTCTCCCTTGAAAAAAGGGGTGAGTAGTTACAAACTAGTTAAACTTTTTAGTAACCCAAGGAGGCTTATAGTTTGCACGCGATCACCACTGTATTAGTATGCACTCTGGCTACTGGACACAGCTATCCCTGCAGTATAGGCAAAAACGGCGTTTGCGCGCACAAACAAGAAGGGGATAATACAACACCGGCGGGAAGCTTCGCCTTGCGACGCGTTTTTTATCGTGAAGATAAATTAACTGCACCCGAGCTTGCGACGTTAACTCAGTTAAAAGAGCGGGGTTTCAGCGTCCAACCCCTGACACCCGATGATGGCTGGTGTGATGACCCGGCTTCTCCTTATTATAATCAATACATCAAATTATCCACATTCGATAGAACAAAAGTCCCTCCCCATGAAAACTTATGGCATAAGGATGATGATCTTTACGATATCATTGTCGCGCTGGGATACAATGATAATCCCGTACGGCCGAGTAAAGGCAGCGCGGTTTTTATGCATATTGCCAGACAAACGTCGGAAGATAATTATGAACCCACTGCGGGGTGTGTGGCATTTTCTAAAAATGATTTATTACAAGTTTTAGCCCATGCCACACTCGCTTCTCGCCTGGTGGTGACTGAAAAAGGCACCATCACGCTTAAATAACTTCAAGGAGCCTCAGCTTTAGTCTTATAAGCTGCATTAGCAGGTATATCCCTATTGGAATAAAAACTAATTAATTTTAACGGAAGATTCGGATTAGAATTAATAATATTATGTTGGATACCCTGCGGAATAAATATGAGGTCACCAGCCTTTATCGCTGATTCCTTGCCATTTAATAGTGCTTTTCCGCTTCCTTGAACCAGTAAAATCACTTGGTCAAATGGATGGGTTTCCATGCCAATTTCATTTTGCGGATTTGTGGCGGGAGAGACATTCATGAAGACGATTTGGGCATTCTTCCCTGTTAAAAATGCCAACTTCCAATTATTATTGGCTTCAGCAGATTTAAAAATTTGTCCAACCACTTGCGGATTATATACTTCATCACTTCCTGGGTTAGCTGAGTTCGACGGAAAGGCCGTGGTACTCAATGTACTTAATACAACGACAGCACTCAAGGTAAGCAATTTTCCTTTTAAACCTCTAATCATAAAATAAACTCCTTTTATTTAAGTTAACGCTTTAAATTATAGCTTATAATTGAATAAACTAAATAGTTTTTTCTACAATCCGGTTTCAATTAATTTATTTTTCCGTAAGACTATAATAGATCTTAACATCATTAGCAGCGATAAAGTCGCACACAAAGCCATTAAAAGCACAATTGGACGCAAGGTGTGATTACCCATCCAAGCAGATAACGCACTCATGCAACCCGCCACAGTTAATTGTAAAGCGCCCATTAACGCTGCGGCCGTTGCGCTATTGTGTTTAAAAAACTGCAAATAACAGGCCTGATTGTTGGGTGATATGACTCCCATTGAACCCACTGTCACCATTAATGCCGGAACAAATAATATTAATTTATAATCATGAAAATACACAATGCCCACCAACACCAGCACAGCTAGCGTCTGCAACACTACCGCCAAAGACAACAACAAAGACGCCGCAAAACGCCGTAATAATAGACGATTAATAAAAGCCAAAAATCCCATCATCGCAATGTTACAGAAAAAAAACACCGCAAAAACAAATTTTGATACCCCAAACCATTCTTGATAAATAAATGAAGCATTCGTCAAAAAAATCATCATAATACTAAAAGCAAACGCTTGTAACAGAATTAAATAAATCGCTACCGGATTTTTTATCACTGCAACATAACTGGAAAAAAACGTAATTTTACCCATTACCGGTTTGATAGGCGCTGGTTCAGAAAATAAATATAATCGCAATAACACAATGACCAGCACCGCATAAGCGGCTATAAATACAAAAATTCCACGCCAATTCGCTACCGTCAGTATAATACTGCCAACCATGGGTGCTATAGCTGGAGCCACGATCATCATCTGTGCGATTAAACTAAATAATCTGGCCGCCTCCTGCCCTTCCACCCGATCGCGCACGATGGCAGGGACACTCACCGCACACCAACCACCCCCAAATGATTGAATAATTCGCCACACAATTAATGCCGACAGAGAATGGCTGCAAGCAATCATGATGCTGGCTACTGAAAATAATACCAAACCGGTTAACATGATTTTTGCTCGCCCATAGCGATCAGATAAAGGTCCGCCAATCAATTGACCAAAAGCCAAGCCAAAGATATAAACACTGACACTGTAGCCCACATTATCAATATCGGTATGCAAGCCTTCTGCAATACTGGGAAAAGAAGGTAGGTAGGTATCAAAGGCAAAAGGGCCAAGCGCTACCGCCATTGCCAAAATAATTGCTAATCTTAAAGAAGCCATTTGAGATAATTCCCGTGCTTTGGGGTAAATAAATAATTTCGCTTAATTGAATTGATGTACAAATGCCTGGATAATGTCAGCTCTGATTTTTTTCTCTAAGAGCATCCAAGCATGAATCACATCCAATACATCTGGGAAGCAAAAGTCCGCGATTATGAACTGGACTCACAAAGCATAGTCAATCATGCGACCTTTGTGAATTACTTTGAACAAGGTAGAAATGACTTTGCTCGATCGCTAGGCGTAGATCACCTTCAATACTATCAAGCTGGCTTTGCCCTGGTTATTTCTGACATTACCATTAAGTATCGATTGCCATTAAAAGCGGGAGATGAATTTTATGTCACTTCAAATATCGCTGAGCTCACCGGCACACGCTTAATTATTGCCCAGGAACTACGCCTCAAACACTCAGATCATTTAATAGCCAAAGCCAGCGTTGATATTGCCTGTATTAATCTACAAACTCGGAGGTCAGGTATTCCCGATATGCTAAAAGACACTTTAGCACATTACTTTTCTAATCAAAGCGCCAAAGGCAATTAACAGTGGAATTTTCACACTGGAAGTCCGCCATAACATACCAATCGCACGTGACGGTTTGGGAGTTGAAAACGCCACATAGCTAATTTGCTCATGAGATAGACAGGCTAATTCCGGCATCAAGGTGACCCCCATCCCAGCTGCAATCATATGCCGCAGCGTTTCAAGACTCGTCCCTTGAAAATTTTTATTTTCCAGGGCATTGGCTGTCGCACAGATCGCCAATGCTTGATCGCGCAAGCAGTGTCCTTCCTCTAATAGTAATAGCTTTTCATTCGTCAAATCAGCCTGTTTAATTAATTTTCTCTTACCCAAACTATGTCCAGAAGGGACAGCTAATCTGAATGCTTCATCAAATAAATGATAAGAAGTTAAATCTTGCGCAATAATCGGCAAAGCTAAAATAGCCGTATCGATAATTCCTTGTGAAAGTTTAGCGATTAAATGGGCTGTTCTGTCTTCAAATAAATATAATTTAAGCTTGGGAAATGCTGAAGTGATGCGAGGAATAATGCGCGGTAAAAAATAAGGCGCTAAAGTTGGGATAATACCCACCTTTAATTCCCCTGCTTCGGGATCGCGGGCTGCTGCGGCGATTTCGCGTATTTGTTTAGTCTGTTGTAAAATTTCTCGGGCATGTTCTACGACTTGATGACCCACCTCGGTCAGCAAAATCGATTTACCGCTGCGCTCAAGCAATGCTACCCCCAGTTCTTGTTCGAGTTTTTTAATCTGCATACTGAGGGTAGGTTGGCTGATAAAGCACTTAGCTGCCGCCTTGCCAAAATGGCCTTGCTCGGCCAGAACACTTAAGTAGTTAAGGTCACGTAAGTTCATTTTATGCTCCTCACAGCGTTTACACTTTCCTTCTCTCATCCCACAAGGGGATTCCCTTCGGTCACAGACAAGAGCAGGAAGAACGCCATAGCTTAAATAGATATTATTTATTAAAAATATAAAAACAATCGATTATCATTATCGACATATCCAGATTATGCTGTCAACCGTTACCCACTACTTCAGGAGAAAAACATGTTAACCATTGGCGATACTTTCCCTGCTTTTAACGTCAAAGCTGTCATTTCAAATACTATCCAAGATGCCTTTGTGGATATAAACCATAAAACTTATGCGTATCAATGGCAGGTGATTTTCTTTTGGCCTAAAGATTTTACTTTTGTCTGCCCTACTGAAATCGCTGAATTCGGTCGTTTAAACAGCGAATTCGCCGATCGTGATACGCAACTACTAGGAGTCAGCACCGATTCTGAATTTGTCCATCTAGCCTGGAAACAGCATAAAGAAGAATTACAGCACCTACCCTTTCCCATGCTGGCAGATGTAAAGCGCGATTTATCCAGTGCCTTGGGGATACTGGATAAAAACGAAGGCGTAGCACAACGCGCAACCTTCATTGTCGATCCACAAGGCATTATTCGCTTTGTGATGGTCACTGATCTGAATGTCGGACGCAATCCCAAAGAGGTTTTGCGCATTTTAGATGCACTGCAAACGGATGAGTTATGTCCGTGTAATTGGCAAAAAGGCGAACAGACGCTGGTAGTTGCTTAATCAGCAAACATACATTTTTCCTTCTCCCGTCTGTGACCGAAGGGAATCCCCTTGTGGGATGGGAGAAGGAAATCCTTTCAAATTTTAGGAGTATGCCATGAACATCGAACAATTAAAAAACGCCTTACCCGAATACGCAAAGGACATCAAACTGAATCTCATCAATGTGCTCAGCATCGATGGCGCGCCGGATTTAAATTTAAATCAAATCTACGGCATTGCACTCTCTTCAGCTTTGGCGACTGGTAATAAAGAAGTGATAACTGCCATCACAGCACAAGCAGAAAATTACCTCTCTGAAAAAGAACTGGAAGCAGCCAAAGCCGCTACGATTATCATGGCCATGAATAATGTGTACTACCGCTTTATTCATCTAGCCAGCGATAAATCCTATGCTGCGATGCCAGCTAAATTACGCATGAATGTGATTGGCAATCCAGGGATTGATAAAGTTAATTTTGAATTAAATTGTCTAGCGGTTTCAGCAATGAATGGCTGTGGGATGTGTATGGACGCGCATGCGCATGAATTGACTAAAGCGGGAATTAGCAAACTGGGTGTGCAGTCTTGCGTGAGGATTGCTGCTGTTGTTAATGCAGCAACTATAAGCTTAAAAATTTAAAAAGAAAGCAACTTCCCTATTCCTGTCGTCAATTAGTTTGAAATGGGTCATCTCATTCTTTAATTGACGACAGATGTTTATTAAAACTTTATAAATTAACTAATCAAGCAAGTACTATTACCTTCAGCCCTTGTATCAGCAACATGACTTAATCCTAATAAGTATTCTGCTTCTAGAGTTTCTTTGCTCTTTTTTTCCTTTTTTCTTTTTTTATTTTTAGAATTAGTACTAAAAGCTCCAAGTTCTTCTAATCTTACTGCCTGACTACCTTTTGGTTTGATTTTTTCTTCATTTTCCCCATGGCTTGCAGATTTAATGTTTTCAGTATCAGTACTGGTAAATTCGAAAGATAGTTTTCGCCTCACCGGATTATCTATACTTGGCTTAATGATAGCTCCTTCTGCACTTGCTTTAAGAGGAGATAAGCTAAAATCTATACTCTCACCCTTTACTCTCCTATCAGCGTTTACAATCTGATGGTGCATATCTTGATTAATCGATTTTTTTTCACCCACTTCATTTAGACTTAAGCTTTGCAATTCTGTTGGTTCTACATAACTTTCTAACCCGTTAAGCTCTCTCAATTTATTTTGGACAACCCTACTAAGTTGAGGACTAAGCCTAAAATTTAAACCTTCAACAGTTGAGTCAAATAAGAATATTATGCCTGGTTGGGGCGCATTTTTTTCATTAAATTCTTCAATTACCTGCTTCACGAACAACTCGGTATCTTCTTCTATCCTCTGCTTTAATTGAGTATATTGATTGGCTTTAACCCTATATGACTGATCTTGCTTTATAAATTCTAGAAAATCTGGATGAGTTTCGGAAATATTTTTTGGAGGAGGTATTGGAGCTTCTGGAAAAGCAGGTAGCTCTTTTAACATTTGTTTACCAATATCAGCCACCACTGCGTTAACTATGACTAAACTTGCAAAATCATTTCTTTTATCCACACCGCAACGCTTACAAATACCTGCTATTCTTCTTATATCGGGCTCAAAGGTTAGTTTGCTTGTTTCTATTATTTCAGAATCTAAATCTTGTGTTTCCGTCACCGGTTCAAAAGTTAATTTTTCTACTTCTATTATTTCTAAATCTGCTACAGTCTTTGCAAGATTATCACAAATCTCCTGAAATTGTTTTATTACCCTTTCATCCATAACCTCATCCAAAGCGTTAATTTGTGTTCCTGCAGATTGATAGCCATCAAAAGCAGCCTCATACACTGACAATCCACCTTTTCTAGAAAACTCTTTAAAAAAGCCATTTTTTTGGGCAAATGAATAGCTACTAGGCTTAAGATCTCTACCCCTATGTTCCTGAGTGCGAAATTGTATTTGCTCAGAATCTTTAACTGCATCATCAATTTTTTCTGGATTACTCAAAGTATTATAAAAAAGTTGTAAAACTTTAAGCTGATCCGTATGTTCACTTACTACTTCTTCTGACATAACACCCCCTTTCGATCTAAATTAATTAACTCTAATCTAACGCATAGAAAATTATTTACAATTTAACAAATCAACATTAACCTTACATTAACAAATAAACCTATAACCTTTTAAAAAAATCTCTACAAATGTCAAATATTTCCACTACAGAACATCCCATCTACTCCGTCTCTCAACTAACCCGCGAAGTTCGCACCCTCCTAGAACTCAGCTTTGCCACCACTTGGGTCGAAGGTGAGATTTCCAATTTACGTGATCCTGGTTCGGGGCATTTATATTTTTCATTGAAAGATGCCAGCGCCCAAGTGCGCTGCGCTATGTTTCGTATGCGCGCGGGAGCGTTGGGGTTTCGCCCCAAGGATGGGATGCATGTACTGCTACGCGGTAAAATCAGCCTGTATGAAGAACGTGGCGATTTCCAGTTGATAGTGGATTTTATGGAGGAAACGGGTGATGGCGCGCTTAAGCGAGCATTTGAGATATTGAAGCAGCGCTTAGACAAGGAAGGCTTATTCGCTACTGAACATAAAAAATCCTTACCCCGCTTACCACATTGCATCGGGGTTATTACCTCCCCGACTGGTGCGGCAATCCGAGATATTTTAAGCGTATTACGCCGCAGGTTCGCTAAGATACCAGTGGTGATTTACCCCACCCTGGTACAAGGCAGCGAAGCTGCTCCCAAAATTGCCCAAGCCTTAGCTCTGGCTAACCGCGATGGCCGCTGCGATGTTTTGCTATTAGCGCGCGGCGGCGGGTCATTAGAGGACTTATGGCCGTTTAATGAGGAAATCGTCGCCCGAGCCATATTTGCCAGCCAGATTCCCGTCGTCAGTGGCATAGGCCATGAAATTGATTTTACCATTGCTGACTTAGTGGCGGATCAACGTGCTGCAACACCATCAGCCGCGGCTGAGTTGGTCAGCCCAGATGCCAGCGATTGGCTAATGACTCTGCACAAAATTTATCTACGGCTAGCGCAGGCGGCACGTGTCGTGTTACGACATACAGACTTGGTGCTACAAAGTTTGGAGAAACGCCTCCCCCACCCTTTGCGCCGCTTGCAAGATCAGGCGCAACACTTAGATGGGCTGGAACAACGTTTGCGCCTGGCCTATCAGCATATGTTAAAACATAAGCTCGCCGCATTGGCACAATTATCTGTGCGGCTACAACGCCATTCTCCTGCACAACAGATTTTGGTTTTTTCCACCCGTTGCGAAGCGCTTTCGCAACAATTGCGGATGGGTATGCAACATCAATTGATTAAAGCACGGCAATCATTAGAACAGTTGATGAGGGCATTGGATGGGGTGAGTCCGTTGAATACTTTGCAGCGGGGTTATGCCATTGTGATGCAGGATGGAAAAATTGTGGATGATGCAGGTAGAATTCAGGTTGGAGATAAGGTGTGTGCGCGATTAGCTAAAGGCCAGTTGGAGTGTGTAGTGGAGCAAATAGAGATCGGGCCCAAACCCAGATTAGTAAAGGCTTTAACATAAGGCGAAAGTAGAGGTGAGGGGCTCAGCAGACCCGTCGGATTCATGGATGAATCCGTCGAGCGTACACGGACGTATTCACAGCGTGTCTGCTGAGCCCCTCCCCTCTACTTTCGCCGTGGCGCAGCACAATCGCTTGATACCTAGCTAATAAACTTCACATCCGGGTTTTTACCATAAGCCTCCAGCACATCCTCTACCACCCGATCAACCACACCCATCTTCAGCTCTTCAGTCACCGCACCGTGCCTTTCTTTAACTGCTAGCAGGCGATTTTCAATCATCTTCATCGCCGAACCTGAAGGAAATAGCGTAGCCAATAAACGCCGTGCCACAATCGGGTTAAGGCGACGATAAAGCTTATTACGAATCTGTGCATCTTCCAGGGTCGTGCTAAATGCCCACAGTTCCACAGGACCTAAAGTTAAGGTTAATAACTGCGTGTTTAAACCATGCTTGGTGGCGAATAAAGCCAAAAACGTCGAACCGCCTTCTCTTGGGCCATGTACGCGCGTACGCAAGGCATGCTGCGCAGTGTCGGATAGACCAAACACTTTGGTGGTTTTCAAAATCGCTTGCTCGGGACCTGCATCCATAATAAAGATGGAGGTAGCAAACTCCACCATCACTGCATCAAAATCATCTAAAGACTGAGAAATCAGCGCCACCTGCACCTTCCACTTACGTCCCTCACGCATATCCTGGATCACCTGATTACGCACGGCCTCTACACCTGCAGTACGGTGGAATTCGTCAAAGACAATACGCTTAGGATCTTCGCGGATTTCAGAAACACGCGCCTCATGATAACTACGAAAAGTCTCCGGCATATCGGCAACGTCTTCTTCGGTTAAAAAATAATGTCGCGCCAAGACATAACGCGCCAACATATACATCACCGCAGTCTGACGGTTAGCGGCATCACCGCCGCTTTTGGCCACCTCATCTAAATCTAAGGAAACAATTCTGGCTTCACCAATATCAAATTTTGTTGCTTGTGCAATGATAGGATATTCACGGATAGCACTGGAAATCATACGACCAAAGGCGCTGATTAAAGTTTCACCCGTTGGAGCAACAATTTTCCCAAACAAATCCTCCACCGCGGAAGAACGGCAAATTGAAGTCACATCAGCCATCACCGGCACGGCGTGGCGTTGCGCCAATAATGCTTCATGGGTAAAACCGGCGATGAACAGTGCATCCGTCACTTCCCACCAAGTGGTATGCGGATCGCTGACAAAGCCAATTTCTTCCAAAATCCCGTCAATAAACATCTCCGCACCCGGAGTATAAACATGGGGATTACCATCATCAGCCAAGCTTTTATAAAGCTCATCAACAATCAATCCCGACATATCCGAGATACCATCATAGGTTTTGGTAGCACCTACTGGGGTTGCCAACAGGGTGAGGAAATTCACCAAGAAACTTCTTTCCTGTGGTGTCGGGTAACGCGCACCCAGCTGGGTATCAAATGGATTAATCGTATACTCAGGCGTCATACGCAGTCGATGGTAGGCCGCCAAATGCTTTTTCTCTATGGGTAAAGCTTCTTTCAAGAGAGAAATTAACCCGCTACTGGAAGGACCAATATCAATCACTGCAATGCGTGGTAAACGCTGCATGCCGGGACCTAAAGCTAATGCCAAATTAATCGCATTAGATAATACGGATTTACCAGAACCCGGCCGTGCGTACATGATATCAATCCAGGTAGTCTGCTCACTGGAACCTGGTTGATAAGGCCAGGGTTTACCATCCGGCGAACGAAACAGAATAGCGCCATTTGACCAAGGCGAGGACGGTCGAAATAGGGGCAACATATACAATACATCAGAGAGTGGCGCCACAGAGGCCACAGCGACACTATGGCTGCTCACACCCAACATACTGGAAGTCACGCCGGCAAAAGCATCACCACATACTTCGGAGACATTACACGATCCCCAGCTTTCTATGGCTTTAGCTAACTGCGCCGCTCGATTGCGCAGCAAACGCATATCATCGGCAGGCGCCCAAGTGGTTGCGGTGACTCGCAGTTTAACCACTGAATCATCGGTATTGATGTCCACATAGCGTAATAAATCCATAGAATCATTTAATAGCCGATTCTGCGCAGAGCTAAATGACAACAGCGATGACAATGCAGTTTTGAGCTTCATTGAACTTAAACCGCCGCTTTCAATCAAGAAGGAAATACGCCAGGGGGTATTGGTTTGTGCTACCCTGACAAATAATGAGGCAAACTGTTGGATATCTTTAGGAAATAAATCGATAAATACCGAGGAATAGATACGATCGCCGATGCGCGCTGTGCGTAGGTCGAGAATTTCTGCATCGCGGGGTAGTATTTGCCTTGCCAATGATGGCCATAATACATCAGAGACATCGCCTCGCATTTGCTGAGATTCTTTGACTTTGATTTTATCGCCAGGTAATGATGGCAGCCATTCGCGGTCGGTAAAGTCTGGGTCGACGGTCATGCGCATGGCTTTGACTGCTTGATGCACTTCTAGAAGGTCAGTCACAATTTCCAGCATATTTAAGTCACTCATCACAGCGCGGACAAAAGATTCATGCCCTTCACGCAGATCTGGAATCGCTGCCATTAAATTTTGGGTATAACGGAATACTGGCACTTTTTTTTGTTTGAAGGCCTTCATTTTTTCTTTTCTAGCGCGTCCCAACTGCTCACCCGTTAAGCTATTAGGGCGTGTCCAGAGCACCATATAAATAGATTCATGGGCGCAGTATTTTTGTAAATATTTAACGCGCTCATTGAATAAATCATCCAGCTCTAATTCCAAACGCTTGCTGGTTTCTTGGGCTGGACGCAGGATTTCGCGGATTTTTTGGTCTACGTCATCTTTGTTATGGGTGAAATGTACTTGTAGAGTATGTCCGGTGCGAGACATGGTGGTGGCCAGTGCTTGCTGTAAACCTAGTTGAATGCGATCAAACTCTTCTTTTCCAACCAGGGCGCGCACGCCGCGGATTCTGAGTACCGAGACCAACGAGCCATCATGTGCGACTAGCGTATTTTTGCTATCCGCGGTCTGCAGTTCGCAATAGGATTCCACCGTTTGTTTTAACGATGAGGAAGCCCAGGCGATAAACACATCCACTGTGTCTAAAAGTGAACTTAAAATATTTGCCATTTACTTTATCTCGTATATCTATTCACAGCGGGTTTTGCTGTTTTCAGCAACAATTGCTGATTCTAAACTTCGTATTCTAGCTGATAACTAGCTCTCCTGGATGTAGGCACAGGATGACAATACTTCTCTTACAGCCTTAGCTTTCTGCTGATAATTCTTCCAGCGCAGCGGCAGCCCAGGTTTCAATCTGTAAGCTGAATTTAGCGCGCGCCGGTAATAATCTTAGGGAATTTAGCCATTCTGGCATGGCTTCTTGTTTTTGTGGATCAAGGACATTCACCAATGCCTGACCTACCAGGGAAGGATTACTCATCCCCTCACCCAGTTTATCTTCCACATATTTGGAGCGTAACTTCAGGTTACGGTAAATATTCTGCGCATCAGTGCGGTAATCGGTCGCATTAGCAATAGCGCAAAATAAGACATGGCACAGGCCGTTTAAATCAGACTGGCTGATTTCAGGCAAGTAAATCAAAGTACCACCACCGTAGTCACCTTTACCGACTGCCTCTAAAAAGAAACATTGTGTACAAAAGCAACAAGCCGTCGATAAATTAGACAGCCGATTGTTTTGATATTGGGTATCAAGGTTAATGACTTCTTGGAATTGCCGCGCCTGAAACCCACAAAATTGACAGGTGTAGTCATCTCTTTCCCACACTTTTGTGCTAAATGCTTCAAAAGCTTTGTCGGCCTTTCTGGCAATAAACAGTCGAAAAGCGCCAGGAATAACATGTAATGTCAGCGGATTCAAAGTCATTTTCCTCTGCTATACCCATTTTCACCTAAACTGCAAAGTGCATATTAAGTGACCCATGAACGTAATAATGCCGCTCGTGCTTGAAGATTAGTATCAATCTTCAAGCACAAGCGGCATATATTAACTAACTGGCGCATACTCCACCAGTTTCTGACTAACTATCGTTTAACTGGAAGTATCGCTGAGATTGATCTCATAACCAGAACCAGTAAAGTCAGAAGCTTGTCTGTCTGCTCCAAACAACGTCATACCCGCAGAACCTAACAGGGTCGGTAAGAATATCAAACCAACACCAATCACCAGCATACCAACAGGTACACCCAATGCGGTCTGCTGCGGATTATCTCTATGTTTCTTAAACAAGAAAATTGCGATAACTGCTAATCCGAAACCACAAACATAGGAAATAGCAAATAACAATTTACCTAAGCCACTAAAACTGCTAGTTGCCGTCAATGCAAGGTCGCCAAGCGCTTTAGCATCAGCAAGTGCTGCCTGACTGACTGCAAAAAATCCGAGCACACCTAAACCCAGAAGTACTTTCTTAATTTTCGATATATTTAATTTCATGTTAACCTCTATAGGACTGATTTACCAAATCCCTAACGCTAATGACTCCTTGTGTTTTTATTTTCCATCCGCATTGGTAGATATCAGATGGAGGTTCCATCCCTGGAAATATTTATCCTAGTAATACTTTATTAACTACCCGAGTCGCTGAGATTGATCTCATAACCAGAGCCGCTAAAGTCAGACGCTTGTCTGTCTGCTCCAAACAATGTCATACCCGCAGAACCTAATAGGGTCGGTAAGAATATTAAACCAACGCCAATTACCAGCATACCAACAGGTACACCCAATGCGGTCTGTTGCGGATTATCCCTATGTTTCTTAAATAAGAATATCGCAATCACTGCCAAACCGAAACCACAGACATAGGAGATAGCAAATAACAATTTACCTAGACCGCTAAAACTGCTAGTGGCTGTAGTTGCAAGAGTCCCAAGACTCTGAGCATCAGCTAAAGCTGCCTGACTGACTACAAAAATGCCCAGGGCAGCTAAGGCTGTTCCTAGAATTTTTTTAGTTTTTGATGATATTAACTTCATTTCTAACCTCTTTTGATGTTTTAAATTACATCCTGTTTCGCTACTGTCGAGTTATTGATTTTTACCCCATCTGCAAAAATCAATAACTATTCAGTAAAATCCTAACTAAACTATTATCTTTCAGAAAGCTATCTTTAAGATACCTATAATCCTTCATTACCGACTGAATCCCCTCAGTCCTCACTCCTATATTCCTTAAAATCAAAATATATACAGACCCGTCCTTAATAGCAACCAAACAACATTGCTAAATACAGCGCCAATTAACTATCATTGGGAGCATGTTTTATTGTGCCGCCCGCTGAAGTGGTCACTGTCGCATTTTCAGGGTCAATTGCCGTGATTGTGCCATAGCTTGGGAGTTCATCTCCTACTTTAACTGTCGTTAAATCACCTGTTTCTGATTCTATCCAAGCTCTTCCAGTGATAATCGCTTTCAAATAGTATTGAACTTTCACTTCTGGTTTTGCCTGTGCCATTGCAACCGACTTGGCTTTTTGCTCCTTGCTCAATTGTGCTACCTGATTTGACAAAGCTTGTACTGAATTTGTCAATGTCAATAAGGTTTGCTGTAAACCACTCACTGATTGATTCACTGTATTCAATCCCGTTTGTAACTCCTTAATTTCTGGCTGATACTGCGTAGTAGCGACGGAAGTCGCCGGTGCAGGTAGTTTTTCCAACTGCTCTATTGCAGTTGGCTCCTGCTTAGTTATTTCAGGCTCTGCTACTTTTGTCACAGTCAGTTGTGGCTTTATTGCAGGCTTCGATTGCACCACCTCTGCGATATTTTGTCGAGCGATCGGTTTTTCAGCAACTGGTTTTGCTTTTTTAACTACCTTAGCCGTTTGTTCAATTTCTGGCTGGCTACCATTTTCAGCTGCTTTATCACGATTATTAAGAAACTGAAAAATTGCTCCTACCATTGCACAAACAACAACGACAGTAATGATCTTTTTCCTTGAAAACCTGGATTTAGCTTTAGGAGCCTCTAACTCTTTTTCTATGATCGGCTCTGTCCCCGGCTTCTCCGTTAATTGATCTTCGGTATATTCATACTCCAGATCAGGATGTTCTGCGGATGTGTTTGCATTCATGGGTGTATATTACCTATTCAAAATTAAGAAAATATTAATAACATTCTATTAAATTCATTAAAATCAGCAGCAAAAATCTTGTAACAATACCCTAATTATTTGTGTCCTTTTAGCTGATTTTTTGTGGTTAATTTATACTTTTTTAAAAATAACCAATTGATTTGTTACAACATTTTTATATGTTGTTATGATACCTGTATAACATTAAGACAATATTAACAGCACTGTATTGGGGGATTTTCTCCCGGGAGTGAAGAACAGGCAGTTAACCTGCATTTTATTTTGTGGGCAAATTGCCACATCTTCAGATAAACATTTTATATTGAAAAAATAAAATTTATTGCGAATATTTTATGAAAACAGGGCGCGCTGCTCCAACTGCCATTTTAAGTTTAAGCAAGTTAGCAGCCTTTTTAAGAACAATGGCACTATGACTGAGGAATAGTCAAATCAGCCATCAACAAAATGCCTAAGGCTGTCCCTGCATTGAGAGTCACTGTAGGAGGTTTTTGGAAATTCTGCCCCAGTGTTGCCGCATATTGAGTACCGACATTCCCTAAAGCAACCAAGCCCTTTTGTACAGCTGAAGTCGAAGGATTTGTAATAAAAGTATTACCTGTTGGCTGAAATACCACTGTTGAGCCCGATTGAGAAACTGCAGTCCCCAAGCCTTGTAGAAATGATGAAGCAAATAAGGTGCCATAACGCAGCAAGTAGTGATTATTGACATCGCTGGCCAAAGCCGTCCTCGCTGTATCAGGATCAATTGCCACTGCATTCACTGCTATGCTTTTACTCAAGTTAGGCACACTTAAAGTGGTAAAATTTAGCACCAGTTTTTTATCAACCCGGGTAAATTGACCCAATAATTTAGAATTTTTAAGCTGAATATTAGAGCTTTTAAGCTGCCTTTGAGCTTCAGCCGATTGAGACCCAATGATAGTTGCTAGAATGGGGCTTTGTTCATCACTGTTAACTCCTGTATCTAATACTGCAAACAGGATAGTGCCCGCCTTCAAAGTATTCCCCTGCTCAGCTGCGGCTACTGCAGCGGGTGAAGCACCTAATGTAGTTGGCCCCGGCAGGACGGCTGCACCTTCGACATTTTGCGGCACAGCTGTGGGTCTTTGTTGAACCCCGTGCACAACCTGTTGGGTTGGCGGAGGATTCCAGGTACTGAATAAATCATTAGCCTGTGCTGCCATACCGGCTTGTATGGATCGTAGCGCTTCCTCATGTTGCTGAGCGTTTAACACTCTTTCATTACGTTTTTGAATCTGTGCCAATACCCTTTCCGCCCGTGATTCCTGTGGTGTTAAAGAAACGGCAGCTGAGGCTGCAAAAGCCGCTTCAGGATTTGTTTCAACTGCAGGGGTGGTAGGAATAGCGGAAACCGGCGCCGGAGCTGCTGTAGGAAAAGCGCTGGGCGGTGTAGTCACAGCGACATGGGATCGAGCTGGTGGTGGAAGCTCGGTTGTCACTGGCGGTACTATGGCCGGCGGCTTGGTGGTCACAGGTGCTTTAGCAGCAGTTAACATAGCTGTCATTTCTTTCGAGGCCGCACCTATTTCCTTGGGGGTAAATCCACCTCTTAATAAATCACCATCCGTATAGCCTGCTAACTTCAGTTCCTCAGGCGTAAACCCAGCCTCTTTCATATCTTCAATACCTAAACCGGCCGTACGTAGTTCGTTCGCTCCAAAAGGCGCTTTAGCCAGCTCACTTGGGGTAAAATTGGCGCGTTTTAAATCACCCACGCTAAAACCCGCCGCTTTAAGCGCACTGGCGCTATAACCTAAGTCTTTCAGTTGTTTAGCATCAAATCCACCGGCTTTCATTTCAACGGGTGTAAAAGGCGCCTCCAAGATGTCTTTGGGCGGGTAACCTGCCGCTCTTAAATCGGTTACACTATACCCTGCCGATTTTAGAGCAGTCGGAGGACACGCGTAGCGCTGCTTAACTTCTGTGGCGGTTACACCGGCATTTTTGGCCTGAGTTAATGCCGTAGGATTGCACTCTTTCAGCAGTTTTTGCAAGGCAGACACACGCGATTTTGCGGTATTGATTTGATCTGGAGGAATCCCAGCATCAGCGATTTGACTGTCACTAAAGCCTCCCGCCACCAAATCTTCAGGCGCATAACCTGCTTGTGCCAAATCTAAAGCTGTATAAGCTGCTTTTTTGAGATCAGAAGCTCCATAGCCACCGCTTTTTAATTCATCTAGGGTTGCACCTGCGGCTTTTAAATCTTGTGCACTGTAGCCAGCTGCTTTTAATTGCGCCACAGTATATCCTGCAGCTTTTAGGTCTTTCACATCAACGCCACCGATATTTTTCAGATCGCTGGGGGTAAACCCGGCATTTTTCAGATCATTTATTCCAAAACCTGCCTCAGTCATCAATTCTTTAGCACTTAAACCTGCATCCTTTAGTTCTGCGGCGGTATAACCTGCACCCGTTAAATCTTTAGCCGTAAAACCAGCCAATACCAATTCTCCGGCCGAATACCCTGCGGCATGTAATTGATCCGCATTACAGCCTTTGCAGCGTAATTCATCCACTTTGACGCCAGCATTGCGGGCACGCTCAAGTTCTTTGGGATCACAACCCGGATTTGTCGCCTCGCCAGGAGCCATTTCTGCGATTTTGATATTTCCTGGAGTAGCGCCGGCACGGGTGAGGGTTGGCACCGCTGCGGTGTGTCTTTGTATGGCGATTTGTGCTTCCTGGACATTTGCTTGGCGTACCAGTTTTTCATAGCCTGGGGTGGTGCTGACTTCACCTGGTACAGATCGCATCGTGGTTGGAGCAGTTTTTAAAGTAACCGCACTTAATGACTGTTGCTGTACACGCTTATTCCATGCCCATAAAGCAAACCCAAGGCCAATAACCAGGATAGTCACGGAAAATATCACCAGCAATGCGCGTGATTTTCCCCATTTCATCGCTTGGTTTGCACCCCTTTCCTTTTTTGCCATGCTAAAACCCCTCAATTTTGAGCTTTATCGTTTTGCCATTATAAGTGACTAATATCATTGGCGTGGGCTGCATTTCATAAACATGCGTTCCGTCTGCACTCGATAGAGATGAGATCCAGCCAGGAGAAAGAACTGTGTATTGGGTGCGTAAATATAATTTACCATCCAATAACCAGGCGCAATCCTCACAGTCAGAAGCTTTCAGCTGTTTAGCGCCAGGCGGTGGAATACCGTCCAATAAATTCAGTAAAAACGGATTTTCAACCGCGGGTAACTGTGTGAAGGAAGGTTTAGCTTCTGGTCCTAAACTGGGTATACGCAAATCCACTCTGACGTCCATGGCCGCTTGCCCTGGTGAAAGATCGATCATCACTGGGGTATTCAGGCCTCTTAATATGACAGCTAGATTACCTATTCGATGTGCGGCAATGGCCTGAACCAAGAGAATATTACTTTTTTTATCCCATTGAATATTGAAAGCGGCTGGGTTGCCAAGGCTGTAGGATTCAATCGGCCAAGGCGAACCCGTTGAATCCACAAATACTAGGGAAGTGACAAAACCGGCGCCTAAACGTATCACCGGAGGAGTCGCACCAGGTGAGAGATTAACAGCGATGGAATTTGAGGTTGGCCGGGGAGGCACGCCCGGGAATACAGCGGCTGCCCGTTGAGTGGCATCATAGAGGCTGCGTAGCAATTGAATCTGGGTTGGTGTGAGCGGTAAAGCAGAATTAGTCACCCTGGCGAATGCTTCATCGCGTAAACTTTCAGAGGATACGGCTACTGCAGGTGCATTCTGGTTGGTACTGCCACCTGCCGGTCCTGAAGCACTACCACTAGTAGCAGTTGGCACTGGAGGCGGCGGTAATTGTTCAAATGGCGAGGCATTAGGGTTGGCGTTAGCCGGAATATTACCTTGATCGTTGGATGAAGTCCCTTGAGCCTGGCCAGTCGCAGCGGGGGCCAGAACTGGAGCCGTTGTTTGCTGGGCTGCAGGTGATGGACTTGGCTGATCCATAGTTTGCTGTATGGATTGCAGCTGCTGCTGCAAAGTACTGTTCTCCGCATCTGCGGCAAGTATGCAAGGGGCATAAAATCCTATTATCACTGCGGCTACCAATGAATTCTTTTTCATTGTTTTTTTGGCCCCTTTTTGAAGAGTTATTTAAAAGCCTCTAACCGCCTTGGCATTTTTCCTTCTCCCGTCTGTGACCGAAGGGAATCCCCTTGTGGGATGGGAGAAGGGAAAAGGTTACGGCTATTTAACGCACCGGCTGCTCCGTCATATAAAATGCATCAATCGCTATGCCTTTGGGGGTATCCAATGTCGATACGCGGGATACCAGCATGGTCACCAATGAAGGCTGAGATATATTTGTACTTGAGCTCTCATAGGTTACCAAGATCGGCATTTGAATCTTCCATTTGTAGCGGCCGTTCACCACACCTTGGTCAACTATAATCGGTGCTCCCGTCGCAACAGCGTTTACGGTTAACTTCTTGGAAGTCACTGTTTCTAAGTTTCTAGAAGCTTTTAAAGCATCCTGATATTCTTTCCAACCTGTCGGCGTAAAGTATTCCGAAGCGGCCTGTAGTTCTTTGCGATAATTCACAAAGTTATAGGTATTGGCGGCCGTTGCAGCTGTAGCTGCCCATTGTAGCAATTCTGATGTCGATATTGCCGGCTCACTCAATGGATACATTCGGATAATTTTACCATCTCGGGTCGTCGCAAAGTATTGCGGTTTTGCCGGATGGGTTACCAAATAAGCTAAAATGCCCGCCATTATAATATTAATCAGCACCAAAAGAAGCAATGCCGATAACACACGGCGATAACCATCACGATAAAAATTATTTCTTAATCTTACAACCTCTATTGCATCATCATCTAACATATACACAAACCTAAAAACATAAAAAAATCATATTCCCTTCTCCCACAAAGGGAGAAGGATTTTTAACCCTAGTATCTTCCCACACCATAATGCAGAAACTGAAAACGGATCTCCACACGGCGATTTGCCGGATCTACCGGCACACTGCTCATAGGTTCTGAGGTGCCATATCCCACTGCATAAAGAATGCGCGAATCAATACCTCTTTCCCATAAATAATTTGCAACCACCTGCGCTTGTCGCAAGGATAACGCCCGCGCGGCCTGAGCCGGCATGGCATTGGTAAACCCCGCAACCTCTGCTTGCGTTGTCCTTAGCATTAACATGAGGTAAGCAACATTGTCAAGCACCCTACTTCCAGAGCTAAAATTAGCAGAGCGTGGGTTAAATATCATATCACTAGGCAGTATTATCCTTAATGTGTCACCTATTTGTACTACCTGTACACCCTGCCGATTTAGACTTTTAATCAGAGCAGGTGCTTTTAACTGTTTAGTAGCCTCAGGATCCCTGGATGGATTGACTACAAAAACATAGGATTTTTGCTGGCTGCAAGCAGTCAGCAATATTAAACCCATTAATAAAATAATGAAAAAACGACTTATCCTGGCCATGTTTTTTCCCTAGAATAACAATTTTACATTTTTCCTTCTCCCGTCTGTGACCGAAGGGAATCCCCTTGTGGGATGGGAGAAGGAAAAGGGTCACGACTGATTTAGGCCTCAGCTTTAGACTCAGTCTTCCTCAACACAATATGCTGCAGCAAATTGGAAATCAAATCAGACAGTTCCTCAGGCATTGGATTATCTTCAATGTCTGGAGGATAATGGGTTGCCTGCTGCATATCTTTTAGAATTTCTGTCCCGATGCTAATAGCCTGAACCTCTCCCCTTCCTAATAAACGCTCGACATTAATCATATTCTCCCTGATTGTGATAGGCTCAAGGAATGGAGCGCCAAATGTATTAATATCTTTAACCAGGATATAGTGCTGGATATGATCCGATACACGTAATGGCGTAAATAAATTAAGTTCAGTCTGGGGTATTTCTGGTAATAACTCTTCTTCAGCAGGTTGTTCTGGCAGAACCCGGGAATGAAACGCTAACAGCGCCGCAACTCCGCGTTCAATGGCTGATTGAGTTCCATCTCCATTAATGATTGCGTTAGTAATTATCCCTAAATCGTCTTCGATAGCATCGATACTAGCAAAAATATCGCCACTATTCATTATATTTTCAAAACTCCTGCCAACTTTACTCAATTCCGCTAGTACAGAATCCGGTGGTGTTTCAATCTTGAGGAACTGATTTAAACGCATGTGCGGCACAATTTCAGGGTTGGCATAAAACATCTTCGCGCGCACAATCTTCGATTTAAAGAAGATATGCGCTTCCCCTTCGCGCTGCTCTTTCAAGTCCAATAAGTCAACACGCGCGCGTTTTTCCACTTGGGCGCTCTTGCTATCCATGTAACCGGCTATCGCCTTGGTCGCATCGTTTTGGAACTCTTTAACTGAGGTCACATAAGATTCACCTGCGGTTTTCATAAAGAAATCCCAGGTATCCAATGGATCTTCCAATTTCATACAAATCTTGATGTTGGTATTCGCACCGATAGATAAGGCTTCTTCTTTAGAAGCTTTCTGGAAGGCAGGTAAATCCTGTCCGGCGAAAACTACCGAGAATCCTAAAGAACGTGCCTGCGCTGGCACCACCGCAAAACCCTTCACCGCGTAATATCCATACTCGTCAAGAATACATAAGTAGGGAGTCAGCGAATTGGTCGGCTTACGCTGAATCACATCACGGTAATCACCTTCGACCGCATCACCTAAACCTGCCGCCATCATTGCTTTCAACGAAGCGATAATGACCTTACCCAAGTTGGACAATTCATCAGGAGATTTTTCCAATGCCGGCAATAATACAACTAAAATGCGACGATTAAGCACCACGTCTTTTAAATCCACTTCAGCCAGGTTAGTACGCATGATATGGCTATAGGTATCTGACAACGAACCGAACACTTTAGTCAGCTGCATGGTGATAAAACCATGCTGTTCTAATACCTGTGACACCTGTTTGCCTTTTTTCTCTTTATTGTAGCCAGGCAAGTTGAGCAGATAGTTCTTGATTGGTTCTATGACCAATGGCGGCAGATATTCGATATTGATTGGATCTTGATCGTCACGGATAAATACCTTATCGATCACCATCGCTTCGATACGTTCTAGATGGAAATAGTTACGAATGGTATTGGCATCCAGCAAAATATGACCGGCATCACGCATTGCGACTAGCACTTTCATCAATGATTCGACGAAGTTCACCGCACGGCCTTTCCACATATCGCCATCACCGCCGCTGGAACCTGAGTCCATGAGACTGACAACTAATTGTGAAAGCATGCTGGATGAACCATTGGCAAACGGATTCATGGTATTGGACAAGCGGCTTTTCTGCGGACCAATAATATCTCTCGCACCGGTCATGAAGTTAATCAACAGCATATCGTCTTCACGCCCCATGGAACGCACCATGGAGAATACTTTGGCGAATAAGGAGTTATCACCTTTACCGTCCACATAAATAAAGCCACTGCCCTGGATAAGCGCATTATAAGCAATAGAAACTAAGGCTTCGGTTTTACCGCTACCGGTTGAGCCGAATACCAACATGTGCGTACGCATATCATCGTTGGCAAACCACAATTCTTCTTTGGTTTTTATTTCATTACCGAGAAAATAAATGCCGCGGGCTTTACGCGGCTTATTTGATCCTGGCGCCGGATCATTATAGTCTGGTTCTCCACAGCGTTGCGGCATACGAAACGGTAAGGTCAGTTTACGTGTCACTGCGAGTCCAATCAGAAAAAACAGCACCCCAAACATGAAAATAAATTCTGTCAGCGCTGGAAAAAACACACCTGCCACAGCGCCAAACACCAGCGACATCGCAACCGCGAAAGAATTCCTGAAGAAATCGCGAATGCGCTGCCCTACAGTGCGGGTATCACGCAATAGTTGTGAATAATTTTGTTCTTGATTTTGCTCTAAACCACGTAATGCACGAGCCATACCGCCACCTATTCTTCTTCAGCTTCATAAATAACTTCTGAAAGAGCGATCTCTAATCCTTTTACCGCTTCCTCAACCATAGGGGTACGCAATGCACCACCCCATTTTTTCTCCGCGATCCAATGCGCATAAACTCCGCCAACTTCAGGCACAGCCGTTTGCCGGCCTACGGTATTTAACACATACCACAAGCGTCTATTGAGCGGCTTTAACCATAAAAACTCACTGGTGGCAAATACGCCATCGGTTCTAGCTAATTCCAACATCGTTGCAAATACGGTTAATATATAAGCATGTCTGCTGATGACTTTGGCTACCAATTTGCTGTCTTTATGTTTAGCTAACAAGGCATGCGTGCCATCAAAATTCAACTGACCTTCGGCTGCAGAACCTGAAATATGCTGCAGCAGTCTCATACCACCGGCACGATCTTGGTTACCAAAGGCAGCAAATGCTGCAAATAAAGCTTTCGCATGCAAGGGCAATGTTTCAACCCCACTCCATAAAGGTCCAAGTTGCAGTACAAATGCCTGCTGCGCCTCACTACGCAATAATTCTACTGTCACTGCACCGGTTTCAGATTTTTTCTCTTTTAATAACTTCATATGCTTGCAATATTGCATGGGCGTCATAGCCATTGCCCAGTTACCTTGGTTGACATTTTCTTTAGCCAAACTCAATTTAATCACCGGCGCAATCTGGGGATTTTCTTTCTGCTCCATTTGCTTCATGGTTTTCATGCTGAAAACGTTTCTTAATTTTAGCGTGATGTTTTTACCGTGAATAATAAACGCTAAAATCACCATCACCAACCCTAATGGATAGCACAGATACTGTCCCACCATGGTCATAGCAATTTGTAGCGCTGAATAATTTGTACCAATACTTCTGGTCTGAATTTGCGCTTGCAACTCTTTGAGCAGTGTTAAATTAAATTCAGGCAAGCTAGCTTTATGCGCTAGCAAATTCCACGCGCCTAACACATAGTTAATCACGTTGATCTCGTAATATTTAACGAAAAAGGCGGTTTGAATAATATAAAAACGGCCGAAATACCAGATACCTAGGACAAAAGCGATAAGCACGCCTCCTATCCACAGCATATCCATGGAATTATCACCATTACCACCTTGTTGACGACCTTGCATTTGACACCTGTTTTACTTTATAGTTTGAAAATTGGCCTAATTTTACTCAAGAGAATTAGGCAAAAAAACTTTATGCATTATTTAACACTAATTTATTTCCCATCAGGGAATATCTATAATTGTCATGCACAAATTCAATAATATTCTCAACTTTGACACTGCCTTCTTTTAAGATCAGCAGTTCATGCCCCCAGCGATCCTGCGTTTTATTCGTCCCCAAAATATCTTCTTGACGAACCCAAATTGCAACATAAGCATCATTCCTGCTGCGTTTGGCGAAAATCATTTCACGCACGTGATCTTCTTTTTGATAAACCGGGCGGCTAATATAATAATCACACAGTTTACTGACCGCATTTGTCCACCCTGCTAAGCGGTCACCTTGTGCCTGATAGATGGCAATATATACTTTTTGGTAACCTTGTTCTTGTTTGTTGATGGCATTTACTAGCTCTGCATTGACTTCCGTGTCTTGCTCAGGATCGTCTAATTCTACTACGACATATTCCCGAATTTCATGCAGCCGTTTCAATATATTTCTAAAAAACAAACTGCCTTCCCATTGGCCTTCATTAATAGCCTTATCTAATGCATTGACCAGTCTGTCTCTTGCTTCTTGTTGATACACAATTCACTCCGAATAAATAGAATAGGCTGGAAAGTTTTATTTATTCTTAGCTCCCGCTTAAACCCAATTTTGAACCTTGCAATAACTCTTGAGCTTTTTCTTCTTCTTTGCGTGCCACATCTACAGCATTATCAAGCAAACCCCCAATAACTTTAGCTGCTTCACCTGTCGCTGGCTTAAAAAATTGGGTATTATTGCGGTTTTGAAGGGTAGTTACCTGACCCCTGAGCTGGCTTACATCCTCTCTTACTTTTCTAGCCACTGTTTCTACTTGGTCTACTACTTCTTTATCATGGTCATGTTTGTGTTCTTCAGCATCGACCAACGTATTATTATTGTTTTCTTTCACGTTAACTCCTCCACAAACATTAAAATCCCAGAGTCATTTTTTATGCTCTGGCTCTTTAGTTCATGAGTCCATTCTACCTACTCCACCTTAAGAGAATATTAATAAATTCATACTATTAGCTATCCTTTGCTTGAGTAATCCACTCATAATGCAGGTTCTGATCGGCTCCTTTTAGAAATGGGAAATTCAGCTTACCTTGATAAAACTAAGATTAAAAAGCAAAGAGAATTGTTGATTGTATTTCTGCTTACAATAGCCACCACATAGCCGTAATGCGGTAGGCATTCTGTAATAATTTATGAGGTACAGATCGTAAAAAAATCTGCCAGATTGGTGTTTATTTTACACAGGGAGGGGGCTGCAAGATATATTAGAAAATAACAAATTAAGCGAAAAATACAGGTAAAAATGCATGAATACGGAATTAATATTGCCAATCTTCCCGCAAGATTGAATTCCTCCACTAAATGCTGGAGGAATTCATAAACAAATTGACGCCATTCATACCGCGTTGAATCAGTATTTCTAGAAACTTACCTAATACAAACTTGCCTGCTTGTTTAATTGGAAAACTAATTGTTACCATTGAGGATAGATCACACAGAATGGCAATAGCTAAAACAATACAAATAGCCATTACCAACACTGCAAATACTAAAAATACATAATTATGCGCTTTTTCATGTTTTATCATAGTCTGCATCGCTATCACCTTAACCAATTGAATTATTTAAAAGCTTTTCTTTTGCTCGCAGCATCCACTTTTCTATTAAATGACCCAAAAGAAATTTAGCCAGGATTTCACATGCGATAGTGATAGGCAACAATGCTGCTGACTTCAATAAAACTACCACTAAACAGCCTACAAACAGTAAATTAATACCTGATAGTATATAGCGGCGGGTACTGCCAGAATCAACGGCAAGGGCTTTCATGGATTTAAAATAGTTTAATAGCATTGTGTTTAATCTCCCCTTTGGCTTCATACTTTAGTCAAGTTTTTATGGAGTTAATTTAAACACAGAATACCTGTATAAAAAGTAGTCAGCAGGCTGTGCAAAATGTAGTCATTTGGAGGGTGTTCATTGGGGGAAAAGGCAGAGAAAACAAACAGTGAGACAAATAAAAAGCTTAAATAAATCAATATGTTGCAGCAAGACTCAACTCAATCATACATTAATTCATCTAAGGACACAGCATCCTTAGAGGCAGCGGATTTGATTAGCTCCAGCATCACATCCGTCAAGCATAATAAACGTAATACATTAGGCGTAACTTCATCAAACTTAACTTCAACACCAAGCAAAGTTTTTTCAGCATCATCAAACATAGCGCCAATCCCATACCCGAGACACAATGAAGACAATTGGTCAGCACGACGCGCTATACCTGGCAAAAGTCCAGTCGAGGAGAAAACCTCATCATAGCTTATAGGCTTTTCATTAAAAGTAAATCTCACATTCAACGACTTTGCCAGCGCAGCTAGCTGTTTACTCAATTCCATTTATTTGCCTCATGGATAACGAAAGTTACTATATTTTTTGGAATTATTAAAAATTAGTCAAACCCACCAAGGTATGGCCACTTTTCTTCGTCCAGCAAGGGTACACCTGAGCCAGCGACCAAAAACCGCTACACTAAACCCATAATAATTCAAAACCGTGAAAAACGCTGTTACCGACACAGCTAATAAAATTGTCCACAACTTGATATGCAATAAACAAAAGAAGACTGGAAAAACCGCTCTGGCATCCACAAAAAAGAACCGCGGATAACGCGCTGAATCACGCCAATGGCTGTTGGGGGAAGGGGTCTTAAGCATATAATCACCTAAAAATTCTACTCTAATACATTTAAATTATAACACTTTATTGCCTCTAAAACTATCAAAGCCCTATAATTTCATTGACAGCCACTTCCCAACTTGCTTCAATACCGCAATCATAGCCAAGGCCTTGATTGCACTCTAAAATGCAGTCATGGCACTTCCACTAACCTCTCACTTGCGATGGTCAAAAGGACGATGAAAATTAAATTGCTGGTCGTGAGTCTTATGACAATTTTGTTGCTCCAAGGATGTACAAGATCAACGAAAGTTGTCGCTTATTATCCCCCAGATGCCGGCACACAAAATGCCCGAACAAAATTGACAGAAGCTGCCACCTCAGTCAGCGCTTCTCTCAATGAATTGGCAGCTATAGAAAAAGCCACCCACCCCAAAGCAAAACTAGCCCCCCCGTTAAATCCTGATAGCATCGGATTAGGAGCCCCCACTTCTGTAGACTGGACCGGCCCCGTGGAACCACTTGTCGCAAAATTAGCTGCTGCTGGCAATTATAAGTTCCGTGTCGTAGGCAAAAATCCCAATATTCCAGTTTTAGTTGCAGTTTATGCAGTCAACATGCCTATTGCGGATATCTTAAGAGACGCCAATTACCAAGCTGGCAAAAAAGCCGATATTGTCATATATCCCAGCCGCAGAACTATTGAATTGCGTTACCGTTATTCCTGAAATACGTACAATTCTTTAATGGCTACCCATACTCATGAGCAAAATTAATTTGAACATCGAAGCAACCAGAAGACTAGTTATCACGCATTTCTCAGATTTTGCCCAAAACATCAGTAACGATGGCAAATTATGGAGAATACTTAGCAAATTGGTCTTTATTTTTATTGCTGCCACACTGATAACTGCTTGCTCCAGCAACAAAAAACCACCTCCGCCCAGCATTATCAATGGCTACCCTGCCACAGCAACCGACGGTTCACAAGTCAATCAAATACGCCAAAGCATTTTAACCGAAACGGCTACCAGCATGGGCGCACAAAGCGGGTTAGCTTGGGCATCACAGCGCATTAATAAAATACTAGACATGAACGAACGTAATCTCGATCAGACTTTTAACTTCCACGCCCTACTTCTTAACCAAAACGTGTTACCCCCGGTCTTAACCCAAGGCGAAAAAGCCTTAAACCTAGACAATCCTGAAACGCTGCGTTTAGCCGATAGAGTTTTTAAAATTGAAAGCCCTCCACGTTTTGTCACCGCCCCACCTTCGTGGCGAGAATACTTATATATGAACTATGAGCAGCCGGAAAAACCCCCGGGTTCCTTATTACCCCGTACCGACGAAGAGCGTAAAATATGGAATGATGCCGTGGCAGAAGGTTGGCAGGATGGTATTCAACAAGCGAATTCCATCTTTTCTGAAAATATGGGACGTTTAAAACGCGATTATAATGGCATGATTACCTATCGCGTCTTGCTAGCACAAAACATGGTCACAGCACCGTTTGTCGCCAAAACTGATTTAGGCGTAACAGGAGATGACAACCAAATGCGCATTAACGACCAGGTATTGCGCATTACAGCAACTTCCAAGCTAATACCTAATAGCAAAAAATGGAAGGCCATTGTCCTGCCAGGCACTGACGGCGCCATCCGCAAACAGGGAACTGAAGGTACGGAAATGCTGGAGTAAAACGCTATTTCCCCTTCTAAAGCTCCTTCTCCCACAAGCACTGTAACCCCCTCTCCCCTTGTGGGAGAGGGGATACAGCGCTTAACACCTATGCCCCTGTGGGAGCAAGCCACAGTGCTTACGGGAGAAAGAAGGAAAAAAATCATCCACCACTATAAACTTTACCTATGAGCTCAGAATATCAATACCCCAATGAACCCCATCGCTTTACCTCGCATCATATCGAGCAGCTATTGGCGTTCTGCACAGAAAAAGGTGCTTCCGATATCACCTTACAAACTGCCGAACCCATCATTGCTGAAATACACGGAAAACTCTATAAAATTACCCGACGCAAACTCTCAAATGGTGAAGTCAGCGATATTTTAAATGGCATTTATGGTCCAAATGGTACCACTCAAGTTTTAAGCGGTCAGGACGTAGATACGCATTATGAATTCAGACCCACTCGCAGCAGCCGCTTCCGCTTTCGTGTCAATGGCACTGGGTGTCAAGTCGAAGGTCATGCCGGGATTCAATTGACACTGCGTACCATTCCTACCTACCCACCCGATCTCTCGACACTCAACCTGCCCAAACCCGTCTTAGACGCCATTGCACCGGAAGATGGCGTGGTTTACGTATGCGGAGCAACCGGCTCTGGAAAAAGCACCCTACTCGCCGCTATCATCAAGGAGATCGCAAAAGATCCCAATAGCCATAGAAAAATTTTAACTTATGAAGCGCCTATAGAATTCGTATTTGACGCCATTGATAAGCCCACCGCCATCGTCAGCCAATCAGAAATCCCCATGCACCTCCCTTCTTTCGCGGCTGGCGTCAGAAATGCTCTAAGGCGCAAACCACGTCTAATCCTGGTAGGTGAATCCCGCGACACCGAAACCATTAGCGCCGTACTAGAAGCCGCCTTAACCGGCCATCCGGTTTACACGACCGTACACAGTAACGGCGTCGCCGAAACCCTACGCCGCTTAGTAGGCGCTTTCCCCCCCGAAGAACTACAAGCCCGCACCATAGACATCATTGAAACCATCCGTCTGGTCATCTGGCAAAAACTCGTACCCACCGTCGATGGCAAACGCGTCGCCTTACGTGAATATCTAGTTTTTGATGAGGATACCCGCGATCAACTGTTATCCGTCGATCCAGAAAAAGTCACAGCCATCACCCGCCGCCTGGTCAATGAAAGGGGGCAGCCTATGATAAAAGACGCTGAACAGAAATTTAATGAAGGGATTATTTCGGAACGTGAATATAATCTACTTGTGCGCAGCTCACGTTCTAGTGAGTCAGGATAATTATATTCCCCCCTTTCAAGAATAAGTATCTACACAAGTAATTAGAAAATCCCTTCCCCTTCTCCCCTTGTGGGATAAGTTTGAGTTGGCTTTTAAGTTGAGAAGTTAAGTAGATACTGCAGACTTACCCCTCATCCGCCCTAACGGGCACCTTCTCCCACAAGGGGAGAAGGGGGGGCTAACTATTTATGTAGATACCTATCCAAGAGCAAAATACGCTCTATAGCTTAGGCCCCATACCTGAACCACTGCTGGTCATGCTCTTTATGCCGCCCGACATCTTATCGCTGCCTTTGGTCACGCTACCCTTCATCTGCTCAACCACACCCTGATCATGCAGATGCTGTATGGTATCCCCAATGGTACCGGTCACATGGTTTACCAACTCCGCAGTACACAAATTAGCCAAAGTCTGCGAGATGTACACCATTAAGGTCGAAAATACCATTAATATCACAGCTAGCGACACCGGTACTAAAATCGGGTCATTATACGCTTTAGCCAACATCGGCAAGAATTCTGATAGAATGGAGGTAATCAACAAATAACCAATATTAAACAGCGTCAAATAGGCCACAGCACCAATTGCTAGAATCGCCGGAGTTAATGCCGTCTTAGCCAGATCAGCCAAGAACCTTTCCCCGCGTCCTATCATCCCCTCACCATCTGAACGGATTAGGTTAAAGCAAAAAATAGGCGCACCCAGGACATTAATCATCACCATACCAATCCAGCGCAAACAAATTGCAGCAAACGCCACCACAAAGGTCAGCGGCACTACAATATATAACAACACACCACCGGCAAATAACATCACTGAAAGCGCAATATGGAAGGTCGAAAAAGTCTCAATACCTTTATGGACCAGATTGGAGCCTATACTCACAATTCCGCCAACAGCACCGCCGACATAAGGAATAGCGCTCACCACCTGGTTCAAACCATCCACAGCAGCTTTAACTAATGTCCCAACAAACAGAATCTTACCCGCTTGGAAAGTCGACTCCATAGCCGACACCATCATCTCGCCACCTACATAAATAGAACTGGCCATGGCATTAAATTTCGGGTTAAACAAATGACCTTCCAGACTTTCCATACTCCGGCCAATCATAGCAGTCATAATCGTCGCATAAAGCGGACCTAAAGGACCCAATTGACCTGTTAAATCCTGCAGTTGCGTAGTCATACCACCTTTTACCGCCAAGTCCTTAGCACTTAGAATGTCATCAACCAAGGCATCCAAGTTACCACTGGCATTACCCACCATATCACGGACACTTTGCTGTGCTGATGTGATTTTATCTATGCCATTTTGTAACTTTGAAGTATCGGCATCAAAAAAATCACCTACGTCTTTAAAAAACTCTGTTACACCCTTAGGTACTTCTAATAAACCTGCGGCCGCAGTTGCACCCGCGTCCAAAGACCATTTAGTCGCATCAAATATACCATTAAGATGCTCGAGATAACTCGCATCGCGGGTACCTGTATACAGTGCGGCAAAATCAATACCCGACCACTGACTATTGTCATCCATCAGCTTTAAATACTCATTCGCTTTGCTAACGTAGTTGGCATCCACTTTCGCCATTGCCGTGATTATCTGCTGTTTTTCGGTTCCATCTATCTCTTTAAGCACACCGATGGTAGAACTGCCAATATCCGTCAATTTAGCAGCAGGCGCATAATCGGAGAGTTTTATTGAGGTCAAATTATATAACCCAGGCGCTATAACCATCATCGGGGTAAAAATCCACCCTCTGTTGTTCAGCGTAGTCAACGAATTTTTCAGTTCGGTCTCTGCACTCACTGCAACCGCTTTTTTCAGTGGGTCAAGTAATGTGGCAAAACTAGTGCCAGCACCTGCCATCGCAGTTGCGGCTCTTTGCGCTATAGAATCTGCGCTAGTGGTATCGCTCGAATTAAGAGAAGCCAGCTCTCTGGCTACAGGTTGCAAATTCAACGCCATTTCAGTGACAGCCGCTTGCATATAACCCGCTAGCGTTTTCCGGGCACTCACTCTTTCAGCATCACTCGCCATTGGCAGGCCAACCGCACTAGCATCCCAGTCAACTTGCCCGCAATCATTGAGATATTCAGGTTCACCCGCTTTATTAGGACTATACGCCGGGTTTTTGCTGCCAAAAGTAATATTCCCCGAATTTTCACCTACATTAATGCTATAACCAATCTTAGCCAGTTCGCTACCGGCATCAGTGGAACTTCCTGATTCTTTTAACGCTTCATCGCGTAATTTTTTTCTTTCATCTGCGATATCCTGCAACTTATACATGCAGACCTCAGCCTTAAGCACATTAGCTGCAATCGGCATTAAAAAGTTTGTATCCGCAGAGGTAGAAGGTTTAGAAGTAAAAGTCTGACCTCCTGCCTGCAAATAATCATGTAACTTTTGCGTAATCTGATCTGCTAAACCCACGCCTTGGACTACGACCCATACTACGCCGTTCTGCGCCATGGAGTATCCAGTGGCTTTACTCGGTACTACCAAAGCGAAACCCATCACAATACGCAAAATCGTAAATACCGTTTTCTTACCGCGACTCTGCATCATTTCTCCGCTTTGTGCCGCAGTAATCACGGTATCCCATACCACAAATAAAATACCAAGGCCAATCACAATGACCCACACCGCATTGAAAACACCAAGAACAATACCGATGATTTGGTTACCCCGGCCATGCAAAACATTGCCGACAGCACCAAAAGTTCGCTCTAAAAGGCTAACTGAATAATCACCTTGTGGTGGCGTGAAGAAATGCAAATTCAGACTGGAAATATCAGCAAATGCCGCGACCGGCAACAGCATCAAGAGAACAATGAAACAATTTTTTACTATTCTGGTCATTTTTTTATTCTCCCCAGCGTATAGTTCGCCCAATCGCTAAAGCTCAGACCCAAACGACGATGTTTCATTTGTGTATACCAAAAATGATCTCTAAATGCTAAAGCCAACGCAATCACTACTAAAACACATCCGATAAAGGTAGCCAAAAACAACCCTGAAAACAGCAAATACATTGTGTACACAAACAATACTAGTGCTACCCCCACGAAAAACAGAGCTGTGCGCAAAAACGTTTTTCTACGCTCAACCACCATTTCTTCCGAGAGATTTAAACGCACTAATGCTTCTTCAAAAGTCTCTTTGATCACAACTCTTTTTTGTTTACGATCCCAAACTTCTTTCGCAGGATCACGCACAAAACTGTTAAAGCTGTCTTTTAACTGATCCCAGCCCACCATACGCTTAGGATTGCGAAATGGGAAAAACGCTCGACCTAGGCCAGTAAACAGTTTTTTCATGGAACTACCCTCAATAATCAATTTTCTTTCCGTTATTCTACTTAGGTAGCATTAACAGAACATTAAAGCATGCTATTGCTTATCCTTCGCCATAATACCGCTACCACCGCTGGCCATGCCTTTAACTTTGTCAGTCGGATACTGACTGCCCTCTTGAATTCTGGTGCGAATCTCCTGGGTCGGCTGCTGATCTTGCAACTGCTGTATTGTGTCACCAATAGTACTAGTCACCTGATTCACAAAGTCGGTAGTACATAAAGTAGACAATGTTGTCGCTAAATACAGCATCATCGCCGAAAATGTCAGTAATATCAGTGTTAATGTTACTGGTATCAATATCGCGGAATTATAGGCTTTAGCCAGCATAGGTAAAAAGGCACTAAACACGGTCGTCACAATCATAAATCCAATATTAAACAATATGACAAACGCGATCGCACCAATGGCTAAAAGAGCTGGTGTCAGCACAGTTTTCGCCAAATCCCCGAGAAAACGCTCCCCACGTCCAGCTAAACCTTCACTATCCGCCCGAATCAGGTTAAAGCAAAAAATCGGCGCAGCTAATATGTTAATTAACACCATACCAATCCAACGCAAGCAAATCGACGCAAACGCGACTATAAAAGTCAGTGGCACCATGAAATACAGCATCACCCCACCTGCAAACATCAAAAGGGATAAGGCAATATGAAAACCAGTAAAGCTTTCAATACCCTTATGCACCAGGTTGGTGCCTACATCCATCACACCGCCTACTACTTTTCCACCTGGGATCATGCCAACAATCTGGCTTAAACCATTCATACCCGCTTGTACCAGCGTGGAGATAAACATAATCTTACCACCCAGGAAAACCGACTTCATGGCGCCCACCATCATGTCGCCCCCCAACTGAATGGAGCTGACTAGTGCGTTAGTATTTGAACTAAACACATAATTCTCAAAGCTAGTGATACTCTTGCCAATCATGGCTGTCATCACGGTGGCATACATCGGACCTAAAGGCCCCAGCTGACCTGTCAATGCTATGAGTTCAGAAGTCATTCCGCCTTTCTCGGCTAAAGTAGCACTATTCTGAATATCACTCACTAACGTATTTAAATTGCCGATGGCACCATTGACTGAATCATTCAGAGAGCTCTGTAAGTTACTAATTTTATCGATAGCATTCTGCAAACCGCTGGTATCACCACCCACACCTGGAATGTGTACACTAATGTCTGGGGCACACAGGTCACCAATACACACCTCAGGGACACCAATGTCAAATCCATCCACAAAGAAATCTGCAATACTCTTAATACCCTGCATTAAGCCTTTAGGCACCTCCAACATACCATTGGCCGCCAAGCGCCCAGCATTCATAATTTCCCGGGTGCCATCAAAAATAACACTTAAATTATTAATATAATTACCATCAGGTGTTCCAACAGTGAACATGGCTTTAAAATCGATCTTAGGCCATTCATTATTGGTATCCATTAATTTCAATTGATTAGTAGCCAAGGTGACATAGTTATCGGTCTCCACATGCACTATGGCATCCATGATCTCTTGACGTTGTTCTGAACTTAAGACTTTGATTTTATTGGCCGGCTCATTGAGAACCAGATTAGGCGGTGTGACTGCCGGCATATAACTTTCCATGTTGAGCGAATCCACTGAATATAGTCCAGGCACAACAACCATCATCGGCATGAAAACCCAGCCCCTTTCATTCAAATGCGTCAATCTAGTTTTTAAACCCTGTTCTCCAGTGATTGCTATGGCGCCTCTGATGGGATCGATCAATGTCGTATAACTAACACCCGCACCCGCAATGGCGGTAGCTGCTCTATCGGCTATCTTTTTAAAGTTTTCAGTATTTTCATCGGTATCACTTAAATCAGCAGAAGCCAATTCTCGGGCTAGGGGCTGTAAAGTCACCACTAAATCAGTCACGCCAGCTTGCATATAACCAGCTAGCGTTTTTTTCATACTCGCTGCTTGGCTTTCAGTGGCATCGGGTAATGGCAGGACTAAGTTCCAATGGGCTTCACCACAGTCACTGAGATATTCAGTGCCGGTAGTAGGATCATCAGGGGAATAATTTGGATTTTTGCTGCCAAAAGTTACACTACCTGAAGTCGTGCCAACATTAATGCTATAACCCATCTTATCAAATTCACTAGGGGGGTTTGGCTCAACGCCAGTTCCTTTTAATGCTTCGTCTTCTTCTTTTTTCTTTTGATCTAGGAAATCCTGTACCTTAAACATACAGACTTCAGCTTTAAGAATATCGGCAGCCACGCTCATCAACGGTTCAATTTCGGTAGCGCTTGACGGTTTTGGCGTAAAAGTTTGTCCACCTGCTTGTGCATAATCATGCACTTTTTCAGTAATTTCGTCCGCCAATCCAACGCCCTGCACCACCGCCCACACCACACCGGTCTGCGCCATGGAATAACCCGTGGAGCTGCTTGGCACTACCAAACAAAAACCCACCACAATACGTATGATGGTAAACGCTGCTTTTTTGCCATTTCTTTGCATCATTTCACCGCTATGCGCTGCAGTCATAACGGAATCCCAAACCAGAAATAAAATACCAAGACCAATCACAATCACCCACATGGCATTAAATATGCCGAGCAACAAACCAACGATCTGATTGCCTTTACCGTGTAACACACTACCCACGGCGCCAAAAGTGCGCTCTAGCAGACTCACTGAAAAATCACTGGTGGGAACAGTAAAGAGATGTAAACCGGTAGAATTATCGGCAAATGCCGCAACTGGCAACAACATCACAAGGAAAATCAGACAATTTTTTACTGTTCTACTCATCTTTTATTTCCCCTAAAAGTATAGCCAGTCCATTCGTTAAAAGTGATTCCTAGGCGGCGCTGTTGCATTTGCGTATACCAAAAATGCTCGCGAAAAGCTAAAGCTAAAGCAATAACCACTAATACCAGTGCAATAAAAGTGGCTAATAATAGGCCAGAAAATAGTAAATCCACTGTGTAGATAAACAAGGCAACTGCCATTACTACAAAAAATAATGCCGTTCGGAAAAAAGTTTTTTTTCGGGCTGAGAGGTCTTCTTCTGATATATTTAAGCGGGTCACCGCCTGTTCAAAAGTTTCAGTGGTTTTGGTTTTTTTATTCCGGCGACCCAATACTTCTTTAGCTGGATCACGCACAAAGCTGTTAAAGCTTTCTTGCAATTGATCCCAACCAACCATACGCTTTGGATTGCGAAAAGGGAAAAATGCGCGACCTACGCCGCTTAACAACTTTTTCAAGAAACTACCCTCAATAAATATAACAGGCTTGAAGGGTATTTTATAAGAAAACTATTAAGGGAATATTAAAAAGGGTGGAGAGCTAAGAGCGCGAGCAGCTTACCTGCTGTTAATTGCTGGGGAGTCGTCTGCATTTCCAGAAAACAAGCAGAAGATAAATATCACAAAAAAACACGAAAATGTTTAAATTTTTGCATTAAAATTCTAAATATCTTTAGGGTTGGATAGCTTTTTCCAAGTATCTGCCTGGTGCAAATAATAAGGAACTACCGCTTCAGGGAGCACAAAACACCCCCTGGAGAAAGCAATTTCTGCCAATTTTGCAACGTCTATAGCCTGAGGATGCAATGTCTTTATGGATTTTATGCCTGGTATCCGCTGATTTAATACTTCTGCATAAATTTCCCAGCCATTCCCAACTCCTAAATAATCGCATTTTTCAGGTATAGGAACCTCTGCTGGATTGCAGCGTTGCTCCGAAATGACTGAGTGCATAGATTGTTCATGCCACTTATAAACACCCCAATAAATTTCCCCCGAATGGCCATCCATTGCGACTAGGACATTTTTTGCTTGAAAATCACGATAAGCGCCTTGTGCCATAGCCGTTAAGGTTGAAACCGGTATGACAGGTAAGTCTGCACCTAAAGCCAACCCTTGAGCCACACTGGCAGCAAGCCGGATGCCGGTAAAACTACCTGGACCATTGGTAAAAGCCACCGCATCTAATTGGGATAAGTGAACATCCGCTACCGACAATAATTGTTCAATCATGGTTAAAATACGCCGCGACTGCTGCCGCGGCGTGATTTCAAATAACTCAGTCACACTGCCATCCAAAAACAGAGCAGCTGAACAAGCTTCTGTGGAGGTATCAAAGGCTAGTAATTTCAAAGAATATTCCTAGTGAGATATTTCCTGCACAGTAATATTCACATTGGTTAATTTCGCCATTCCGGTACTAGTCACATTAGGGTAGGTAAAACCCCGACTCCAAATAGGCATATATGGGAATTGCAGTGAACCATCCGCTTTACTGGGATCAATAGGGCTTGGATCCATATATAATGTACCTCCCTGGTAACAGATGCCCAGCTTGGTATGCTGCTCTGGATTTTCGGCGCTGACTATTGTCAATTTCTCGTTACACTTCCCTTCTCTGATATTAAAGGAAATGGGCTGAAAAGCTGTCAGTTGCGTAAAAGGAGGCATCAGCGCCTTTCCATCTTGAATGTTTACTGATAACAAGGAGCTACCACCCTTAGCATGAGATATTTTCGATCTCTGGGCTTGGTGATAATTCTCGATCAATTGTTCACGCTGGCTATCACTGTATTGATCCCATTCACTTTGGGAAATGCCTAGTTTATTGGGAGAAACTGTGGCGCAACCTGTTAAAAACAGTGATAGGAATATCAGATAGTAAAATTTACGCATGACTACCCCATTGGACTTTTAATTTATAAACATTGAAAATTTATGAACACAAATAAAAGAGCCGCTATTTAAACTTCTAAATAACGGCTCCTTTAAACCAAACTATTTTAACAAATGCTAGTGCATTGTTTTGTCTTAGCTGGTTGAGGTTGAACTACCTTCTAATGGATCGCTGCTTGAGGTATCCGTGCTACCCTGAGTTTGATCGGTTCCAGAAGTTGAACTCGTAGATTCAGTTGTAGTGCTTGAGGTTGCACTGCCGGATTGGTCAGCACCTGATGTAGTGGTAGTGGTGGTAGACTGAGTAGTATCCGGTGTTGTTGTAGACTGATCGGTTGAACCCGGTGTAGTAGTTGTTGTTGTTGTTGTAGACTGAGATTGGGTAGATGAATCAGGTGTAGTTGTAGTGGGCTGATCCGTTGAGCCAGGCACAGTTGATTGATCGGTTGAACCAGGTACAGTTACGTTGCTTGTAGACTGATCGGTTGAGCCAGGGACGGTTGCACTGGTTCCAGACTGATCGGTTGAACCAGGTACAGTTACGCTGTTTGTGGACTGATCGGTTGAACCAGGAACAGTTGTAGTAGTAGTCGATTGATCAGAGCTGCCAGGAACGGTAGTAGTTGTAGTAGACTGCTCAGAACCCGGTGCTGCGCTTGTGGATATGGATTGCTCAGAGCTAGGAGCAGTTGATGTTGTTGTAGACTCTTCAGAGCTGCTAGTGGTGGTGGTAGTAGATTCATCACTACTGGCTGGGGTTGTCTCAGTTGTGCTGGTGCTGGTTTCTGTAGTCGTCGTACTTCCATCTGTGGTATCAGACGACTGATCTTGTTTTTGGCAACCAGCCAAAACCAGTGCAAATGCAGCTATTAAAGACAATAAAACACGCATATTTAAATCTCCTTAAAAAAATTATTCGATTAAAAACGGAAAAAGTGATAACGACAACAACAAAAACCAGCATCGACACACGCGAATAAAAGACTGACCCTACCTCTTCGGAAGATATTTCTAACACAATTAAAGAGAAAATGAAACATATTTGACGTAGTTACACGCTCTGGTTCAAACTGACTGCCAATCTAAAATCACCTTCCCTGATTTTTCTCCACGCATAACTTCAAAAGCTTTTTCAAATTCTTCTACAGGAAAATGGTGAGTAATAATCCCAGTGACATCAAGGCCGCTTTGTAACATGCTAGCCATTTTATACCAGGTTTCAAACATTTCTCTGCCGTAAATTCCTTTGATAGTTAATCCTTTGAAAATCAATAAATTCCAATCAATGGCGATCTTATCCGGTGGAATACCTAACATCCCTATTCGCCCGCCATGATTCATAGTCAAAAGCATATCGTTAAACGCACGGGCATTGCCTGACATTTCAAAACCCACATCAAATCCTGCCTGCATACCCAACTCTGTCATAATATCCTGCAAAGATTCACTTCTGGCATCCACCGCCCGAGTCACTCCCATATTTTTAGCTAACTCTAATCGATAGGGATTAATATCGGTTATAACGACAAAACGTGCACCCGCATGTCTTGCAATGGCTGCTGCCATAATACCAATAGGTCCCGCACCCGTAATCAAAACATCTTCGCCGACTAAATCAAATGATAAGGCGGTATGCGTGGCATTGCCTAATGGATCTAAAAAAGCAGCAACATCATCAGATATAGTTGGCGGGACTAAAAATACATTGCTTGCAGGAAGACTTAAATATTCTGCAAAACAACCCGGACAATTCACACCAATGCCTATTGTATTACGGCATAAATGACGTTTTCCCGCACGGCATTGACGACAATGCCCGCAGGTGATATGCCCCTCACCAGAAACCCGATCACCCACCTTGTAACCCGTCACCTCACTGCCCAATTCTACGATTTCACCGACAAATTCGTGCCCAATGGTCATAGGCACCGGTATGGTCTGACTAGCCCAGTGATCCCAATTATATATATGAATATCTGTACCGCAGATTGCGGTTTTTTTTATCTTAATTAATACATCGTTATGCCCAATATCCGGGATAGGGATATCGGTCATCCAGATACCCTTTTCGGGTTTTAATTTGCTTAGGGATTTCATGTTTGTGCTCAATAGTTACAACCTGACCCCTTCTCTTTTTGATGTCTATACCTCTTACCAAAGAAGGTATTTGAAGATAGGTTTTAGAAAAATTATGCTAAAACCAGAGAGCCTGTTTCCTGTCAAATTACTTGTGGTTTGAATAGTACTTTCATAAAGATTCTGTAAAGCGAGCTGTTTATCCTTAATCGGCTTGACTAACACTTCTGCTAATGAAAGCTCACTAGTAAAAGCTTGCAGGCTACCTTCATCAATATAACCTGCGAGGTGAGAAAGAATCTCAGCAAACTCAGGATAGCCTTCCGGCAGGTAAGGTAAATAAACACATTTACATCTAAGTAAATGTTTCCTGAAACGGAGATTATTCCCATGTGTTTCTTTCTCGACGGATAAATGCATCAGCCTCCTCTTGAGAAGAAAAACTGCCCTTGCCAGTACCAAGCAAAGTACGGAGGTTAGACTTTTTATTTTCATCCTGATTGAACAAAAGTATTACTTCTACACGATCGCCTAATTTCAGCTCAGGTGAGTAAATTCGATGATCTTTTTGTACAGTGATATCTTGTCGGATAGCTTGTGTCATCGCCCCCCTCTTTAAAATTAATTATTATATATTTTTATTTAGCTCAACAAAACACTTCAAGCTGGCTTCGATGGAGGGATTGATTCGGGTCTCCTGACCCTCACCCTTCGGGCGCCTGCGGCGTCCAAACTGGCGGAGAGGGAGGGATTCGAACCCTCGTGGGCTTGCGCCCCATCCGATTTCGAGTCGGCGCCGTTGTGACCGCTTCGGTACCTCTCCTGTTAGAAACAGGTTTATTCTTCTGCGTGCAGTGATGTTGGCAAAGGCACTGCCAAACGTCTAGCTACTTCTTCATAAGCCTCAATGACACCACCGAGATCTTTTCGAAAACGATCCTTGTCTAATTTATTGCGGGTTTTAACATCCCAAATACGGCAACCATCTGGCGTAAACTCATCTCCTAATAACAACTTGCCTTCATAACGCCCAAATTCCAGCTTAAAATCTACCAATAACAAACCTGCCTGTAAGAACAAGGGCTTCAGTATATTATTCACTTGCATAGTTACGCTTTTCATCAAAGCCACCTCTTCCTCACTTGCCCAATTAAAAGTACGAATTAATGATTCATTAATCATCGGATCGTGAAGTGCGTCATTTTTGAGGAAAAATTCAAAGGTAGGCGGCGTTAAAGTAATACCCTCTTCAACTCCCAAGCGTGAGCATAAATGACCAGCAGCAATATTACGCACCACACACTCGACCGGAATCATATGGAGATGTTTCACCAGTGTTTCATGGGGTGACAATAGACGAATGAACTGCGTCGCAATCCCTGAAGCTTCCAGTTTTTGCATAATGAAGGCATTGAAATAATTATTCACCATGCCTTTATGAGCTAGCTTAGCGGTTTTTATTCCATCAAAAGCGCTAGTATCATCACGGAACTCCATAATTAAACAATGCGCATCTTCAGTATCATAAAGTGTCTTAGCTTTACCTGTATAACGTAATGATTTTTTTTCTAAGGTCATTCACAGCTCGCAAAAGAAAACCTTCTCTTAAGCCTTAGCTTTTTTCTATCTCCCGTCTGTGACCGAAGGGAATCCCCTTGTGGGATGGGAGAAGGAAAAAAGCTAAGGCTGTAAGAGGAGATTGATTGAGGAATAGTAAACCCAATATTACATAGAATTTTTCAAAGCACTTAAAATGCGACTGGTGACTCCACTTGGCGCCGCTTGTTGGTTCTGCGGATTGACAACAGTGACAGTCGTTGCTTTAGCGCCTTGTTTTTCAAGATGTACCTGGTAAATTGGCGTATCGCGTTTAATGACACCACCACTGCTTACTTTATCTAAAACATAATAAGTTCCTGAAGAATTATCTTGCTCCATGACAGGATAACCCGCCGAAGGTAAACCTTTACCGACTTTAGACCAAGCCTGATCGTAACCCACATTTAAAGTAAGGGAATTGCCGGTCACTCCCGCAGGTTTTGCCGGTACAGACACTGCTGGTGCTGGCGCTGGGGCAGGCGCAGCTGCAGGCTGGGTACTTTGAGGCTGAGTTGTAGCAGAGGTAGCTTGTGCTAGATTACTGCCCGGAGGTGCTAAGGTGGTATTTTGCTGCTCGCCGGTAGAACCTGGGGTAGGTGTTTCCGGCACTTGATAGCTGTTTTGAATATTGGAGGAACTTAAATTACTGGGAACACGTACAGGATTAACACTGCTAACAGAAACTTCCTTAGACAAACGCGGCGGCTGTGTTTCATTTACAATCTTGGTGTTAGAAGGGGTGGTCGTAGTACATGCAGCCAAACTGGCAGCTAATGCGGATACAATAATCATTTTTCCATATTGCATTTTAATCTCCTAAATTATCAATTAACTCACACAAGTGGTGAGAGCTTAGTCTTAAGAATCTTCCTTTTAAAGGGGAAGAGATATACTTTAATTATGATGATTTTTGCAGCCCAGGAGGAACAACCACAGGCGCAGCATCATCAGGCCATACCTGCTTTTCGGTATCTACAACACCTTGTGCATCCGGTGCATTTGAATCCAACGGTCGCAAATCAGGCGACGGTAGTTTAGGTGGTTGCTCATTGGTTGGTGGAATCCATGAGCAGGCTGCAAGACTGCTAACCAAGGCAGCTATAGTAATGATTTTTCCATATCGCACAAGTCATCTCCTTATAAAGAAGCCGTTCCGGTATTTCTGGAATAGCTAATGTGCTCCTGCCAAAAAGGCATTAATGCTTCCCTTACCGCATCATGGTAGGTTTCAGACAAAGGGGTTAAAGGCAAACGTATACCCTTTGGGATCATACCCATGATATGCAAGGCCCACTTTACTGGAATGGGATTGGTTTCCACACCCTGTAATTTATGAAATCCAGCTAATTTTTCATTTATTTGATGTGCTGTCTCGGTATCACCTGCTAATGCTGCATCACACATTTTGCGCATTAACTGTGGTGCGACATTGGCAGTGACGGAAATCACGCCTCTGGCTCCCGCTAATAAAAAATCTAGCCCTGTTGCATCATCTCCGCTATAAACATCCAAGACATGACTGGAGAAGGCCAGGATTTCCTTTAGTCGTTGTAAATCTCCCACCGCTTCTTTTAACCCAATAATATTGGGTAAATGCACTAAACGTGCGATAGTTTCAGGCTTTAAATCACAAGCCGTTCTGGAAGGACAATTATATAAAATCTGCGGAATGGGAACGGCATCCGCCACTGCCTTGAAATGTAGATAAAGGCCTTCTTGCGTGGGTTTATTATAGTACGGAGTTATCAATAAACAAGCATCTGCGCCCAACTCCATAGCTTCACGCGTATAATGTATGCTCAAATCTGTGGAATTGGTACCCGTTCCAACAATCAGCGGTACACGTTCTTTAATCTGCTCGCGCGCCTGCTGGATAATCAGTTGACGCTCTTGTGGGTTAATCGTCGGTGACTCACCTGTGGAACCCAATATTACAATACCATGAGTGCCTTGCTCGATATGCCATTCAATTAAATTGCGAAGGCTATCAACATCAATAACGCCATCTGGCTCCATAGGCGTTACTATAGCTACCATACTGCCATGAAACATATCATCACCTCATCAATGAGCACAGGCGGGAAGAAACTGTGAATTTTTTGGCGCGCCCAGAAGGATTCGAACCTCCGACCACCTGGTTCGAAGCCAGGTACTCTATCCAGCTGAGCTATGGGCGCAAGGATTTTAGTATACTTAAAAAAACTAGTAGTAAAAAGACTTAATCTATGTATTTCGTAAAATCGTGCACTGTGACTCCCTCTTACCTTGTGGTACCAAACTAAATAAAAACATTAACCTCTCCCCTTGTGGGAGAGGTCGACAGGCGAAGCCTGGAGGGAAAGGGGTATTTTTCAGTAGGCATAATAACATTGAAACCAGCCGATGCTTACCCCTCTCCCTCCGCGCTACCCGCGTCGACCTCTCCCACAAGGGGAGAGGTTAATGTTTTTACTTAGCTTCAATGCACCTTATCAATCATCACCACAATTTTCTCAGGATGCTTATGCACCTCTATAACATCACTACTCCCTTCTAAATCGCCGTTGGCAGCTAGCGGTTGGCCGGACTTAGAAATCCGTGCGATGACTCTAACTTTATCAACATCCGCCAATGACACACCCGGCAGCATTCCCATTCCTTCATTTAAAGTAATTTGTAACGGCAGATCATGTGCCAAACGCTTCACTACCGCCAATGGCATAGGCGATCCTGTTTCTGCCTGTGCATAAATAAACAGGGTCTCATCACCTCTTACTTTATTCTTCAAAGACTCCGCCAGTTGTACTGAAACCGGCAGTACAATTTTGGCTGTATTGTTGGAAGATTTTTCAAGGTGTTGTTGCGCTTCGGCAATCATGCGCAATAGTATTTTGCCTTCATCAGAATCTGGGGGATATTGCGATAGCAATTGCTGCCAATAACTTGCTGCTTGCGCAAAATTTCCGCGCTGATAAGCATCAATTGCCAACAGGCTTACCGCTTCTTTCGCATTGGGCTGTAACTTTAAAGCAGAAGTTAACAATGCCCGCGCCTGCAAATTCAAAGTATGTCCGTTAATAAAATATAGTGCTTCTGCATGCGCTATCAACATTTCAGGTGTCGCCTGAGTCAATTGCTCTGCTTTAACAAATGCTGCCACAGCTTCTGAAAAACGCTCCTGTTTCATATAAAGCCGTCCCAGCAAAAACCAGCCACGCCCATCAGGATGCGCATCAACCCGCTGTTTAAGCTGAGTAATAATATTATCTACACTACCTAATTCGGCAATCTCAGCGTTCAGCTTACGTGTTTTTTCATAAGCCATTCTATAGTCTGCATACTTTCGAAAGGAGTCTCCATATAAGTAAAAACACACCGCGACTACAGGCAAAATAATCAACAATGCTATAGCTAAACCAGTACTGCGTTTTGGATGTGTCGCATGCGTCTTTACTTCTGGAATTTCATCTAACAAAGATTTTTCGAGCTCCAAATGCATTTGATTATATGCTTCTGGCGCCAATTCTTCTCTTTGTCTTTGCTGATTTAGATGCAACAAACGATCTTTATGTAGTGCAATTGATAAAGACACAGCATCTGGGCCTGCGATTTTTCGCGGCCAAAGAAGTGGCAGCACAACAAAGGTCAATGCGACCACCACCATCACTGCAATACCTACCCAAAACATCAGCATATTTATAATCCCAACTCTTTTAAACGCTGTTTTTCATGCGTCAGCAAAGCCGTGGTCACGGCAACTTTTTTCCTGCTATATACCACCAAAGCTAAAATGCAAAATGCCATCAATAACAAAGCAAATGGCAGTATCCACAGCACATAAGTTAAGCGGTTCCATGCCGGTTTAAACAAAATAAACTGGCCATATCTTGCCAAAAGATATTTTTTTATAGCGCCGGTATCACTACCTTTTTGCACTTGGTCATAAATTTCTTTACGCAAATCCTGTGCCAATGGTGCATTAGAGTCTGCCAAACTCTCATTCTGACAAACCAGACATCGCAGTTGTTGGGTAAGTTGTTCAAACTGCGTTTGTTGTGCTTTTGAAGTAAAGGTATAGATTCCCTGAGGCTCTGCGCAAGTAAATGTAACGTAGCCAAAAAAAATAATCATAATAAACACTAGTATTTTTTTCATATTGACTAGAGCCTGTCACCCATTAACTTTTACCTTGCAGTCTCAACACTTCAGGTTCAATTTTATTTTTCCAAACATCAGGACTAATAGCACCTATATATTTATCTCGAATAATTCCCTTACTATCAATCACAAACGTCTCAGGCGTCCCATAAACCCCAAAATCAATAGCCAACGTCCCCTTGCCATCAAAAATAACATCCGCATACGGATTACCATATTTTTTTAGCCAATCGGTTGCTTGGAAAAAATCATCCTTATAATTCAATCCATACACAGTCACTACACCAGAGTGCGCAATATCCATCAACACCGGATGCTCTGCATGGCAAGTAATACACCAAGTCGCCCACACATTTAACAACGACACATGCCCTAAAAACATTTTATTGCTAAGAGAGCCTTCTTTGCGCAACAAACTCGCATAGTTAAATTCAGGAACCGGTTTCCCAATCAGTGCTGACGGCAACTCATGAGGATCACGCTTCAGCCCCCGCCATAAAAACGTCATGAGCACTATAAATAATAGTAATGTAAAAATCGTAATAATGTAGCGCATCAATGGTCTCGTAAAAAAATGAAACGGCCTTAGCTCCCCCTCTCCCTAACCCTCTCCCACAGGAGGAGAGGGGATTGCAGCGCTTAATTAACGCCTTGTGGAAAAAGCAGATCAGTAAAATCCAGAATGGCTATAAAGCGAGGTGAAAGCAGAGGGGAGGGGCTCAGCAGACCGTCGGTTTCATGGATGAAACCGTCGAGCGTACACGGACGTATTCACAGCGTGTCTGCTGAGCCCCTCCCCTCTGCTTTCGCCGATAAATGGCAACGCTCTCAGCACTATACTCTAACCCGATACCGCCTATCCATCAGCGCCAATATCCCCCCCAAAATAATCATCAATCCTCCTCCCCAAATCCAACGCACAAATGGCTTATAATAAACCCGCAATGACCAAGCTTGATGATCCAACGGCTCGCCCAGCGCCACATACACATCCCGAAACAACCCCACATCAATCGCCGTTTTCGCCAAAGCCGTTTTCTGAACAGAATAAACCCGCTGCTCAGGCTGCAAAAAAGCCACCGCCCGCCCGCTCCTACTCACAATCACCCCACCTGCAACACCCGAATAATTCGCCCCCTGCAAATCCCTAACCCCTAAAAATCTAACCACATAACTACCAAGACTCACGCTATCCCCTGGATTCATACGCACCTGCTGCTCTTCACTATAATGCGTAGTCAAAACTACCCCACAGACACAAACCGCTACTCCTACATGCGCCACCACCATACCCCAACCACTACGCGACAACCGCTTTAACCCAATAAATCGCCCCCGCCTAACCAACACATGCTGCAAAGTTGCAATAATGACCCACAATGCCAACCCCAACCCAACAACTACACCCAAATTCAACCGCCCAACTACCACCCAAGGCAGCAAGCACGCCAACCCAACAGCCATCACCAATACCAGCCACATTTTCCTCATCACCGTACGCGCATCCGTATTTGCCCAACGCGACAACGGCGCCAACCCCATAAACACCAACACACACACCATAAATGGCACAAATACCAAATTAAAGTACGGCGGACCCACCGAAATTTTTTCTAAGTTCAAACCATCCACTATCAGCGGATATAACGTCCCCAACAAAATCGTCAACATCGCCATCGTCAACAACAAATTATTCGCTAACAACATACTTTCACGCGAATACAGATTAAAGCGGATATCCCGACGCACCGTATGCGCCCGAAACGCATAAAGCAACAACGCAGCCCCAATAACCAACCCCAAAAATACCAACATAAATACACCGCGCAACGGATCCACGGCAAATGCATGCACTGAAATCAAAACCCCAGAACGCACCAAAAAAGTACCGAGCAAACTCAAAGAAAAAGTACAAATAGCCAGTAATGCCGTCCAGGCTTTAAACGCATCCCGCGCCCCCGTGACCGACAATGAATGGATCAACGCCGTACCCGCCAACCAAGGCAAAAATGAAGCATTTTCCACTGGGTCCCAAAACCACCAGCCCCCCCAACCCAATTCCCGATAAGCCCACCAACTCCCCAAAATAATCCCAAAAGTCAGAAAGCACCAAGCCACCAAGGTCCATGGCTTAGACCAACACGCCCAAGCCGCATCCAAGCGCCCATTCATCAAAGCAGCAATCGCAAATGCAAAAGCCACAGCAAATCCCACATAACCCATGTATAGCATCGGCGGATGAATCACCAAACCTGGATCTTGCAGCAAAGGATTTAAATCCTGTCCATCGGCAGGAACATTCGGTAACAAACGCAAAAATGGATTAGACGTCAGCAGCAAAAATAATAAAAACCCGGTACTAATCATACCCAAAACTGCCAATACCCGCGCTCGAGTAATAAGCGGCAGACTGCGGCTAAAAACCGCCACTGCACTCATCCAGCCACTTAATAAGAATACCCACAACAATAACGAACCTTCATGCGCCCCCCATACCGCGCAGATGCGGTAAATCCAGGGTAATTGTGAGTTGGAATTACTGGCAACATAGGCCACAGAGAAATCATTACTGACAAAACTATAAGCTAAGGCACTGAAGGCAAAAGCGACAAACAAACATTGACCATAAGCCAAAGGACGAGCGAGTTGCATCCAAGCTGGTTTTCTAAAGCTCGCGCCGATCAGCGGAATCAATGACTGCGATACCGCCAAACACAAAGCCAAAATCAACGCAAAATGCCCAAACTCAGGAATCATGTTTTTTGATTCCCGGGGGCATATATTTTTCATCATGTTTTGCCAATACTTGATCGGCTATAAAAACACCTGGCACATTGAGCTTACCCTGCACCACGATGCCCTGATTCTCACGAAACAATGCCGGCAAAATACCCGTGTAATGCACTAACACCTCATGCTGATAATCAGTCAACACAAAACGTACCTTAAGGCTATTGGCATCACGCACAAAGCTGCCTGCTTTTACCATACCACCGATGCGCAATGTTTGCGGCGGCGGCGTTTTTAGCAAATAAAGTTGCGTGGGCGTGTAATATAAATTGACATTCTGACCCAGTGCATAAATGGCTAAGCTCACAGCCATACTGACACCCACTAAAATAGCGATGATAAAATAAAGACGTCTTCTACGATGTGGTTTCATGGGAATTTCTAGATTCTTTTTCTTGAGAAGCTGAATTGACACGCCGACATTTTATCAAAAATCTGAAGAAGACCTTGCGCGCCTGCCAAACCTGCAACAGCAAAACCAAAGCCACAATGCCATACGCCGGCCAAACATAAACACCATACCCACCCATATGCAGAAAATTCCAAAAACCACTAAAATTTGCAGCCATCATTTAATTTTTAACACCCACAGCTTTAACCCACTCAGTCCTGACTTCACGCCGCAATATTTCCGCACGCGCGCGCATTAGCATCACTGCTAAATAATATAAATAAAAAGCCATTAGCATCGCCAACAACGGATATAACATGCTGGCATCCATACTGGGCTTTGCCAATTTCAATAAGGTGGCTTTTTGATGCAAGGTATTCCACCAATAGACGGAATAATGAATGATAGGAATATCCACCACGCCTACCAGCGTTAAAATACTGCAGGCTCGACCCGCTGCATCTTTATTGGCAATCGCCGAACGCAGCGCAATAATACCCAAATATAAAAATAACAGCACCAATTCAGAAGTCAGGCGCGCATCCCATATCCACCATGTACCCCACATGGGCTTACCCCAAAGCGACCCCGTCACCAAAGCCAAAAACGCAAACCACGCGCCCACTGGTGCACTGGCTGTCGCCACCACATCGGCCAATTTAAGCCGCCATATCAAATGGATTGCCGCCATCACCGCCATAATAACAAATACTGATAAAGACAACGCAGCGCTGGGTACATGAATAAAAATAATACGATAAGCATCACCCTGCTGATAATCAGGCGGCGCCCAATATAATCCCGCCACCACACCATAAGCCAGGAGAATAAGGCATACTACCCAAAGCCAAGGAAGTAATCGACCGGCAAAATAGAAAAAAGATCGCGGTGAGGCTGATTTGTTGATAAAAGTCCACATAAGGTTAGCTAGTTGGCAGAATGGATTGAAAATCAAAAGCGTCTAATAGCACCATCAGAAGCGGCTATGCCCTACAACACAACCACTTCTATACTATAATAAAAAAAGGAGTATACAAACAATGGATTTAATCTATTAATAACGCACTGAGGTATTTTATGGCAAAAGCGACATCAACAATCAGTCTGATTGCTTTCATACTCTTGGTGACTGGAGGTATAAACTGGGGATTGATAGGAATATTTAACTTTAACCTAGTTGCTTTTATATTTCATTCCATACCTATAGTTGAAAGAATAATCTATATTTTAGTCGGTATCAGCGCCCTGTATTTAATCTATGAACGCTGCAAATGAACCACAGTCATGCCAACTCAGTTGGCATGACTAAAACCTAATCCAACAAAGTAGCAGAACCTTCCAAAGGCGCATGCTTCCCGCCCCTTAACAACAACACCAATGGCAATATCAATAAAAGCGTCAAGGCAATCACCGCAAATACATTAATAAATGCCACCATTTGTGTTTGAGTTAATAATTCACCACTTAATAATGCCGCCCCTTGTGCATCCGTCGGCTTTAACCCTAAATGCTCTAGGTATTGATACAAAGCCGGATTGTAAGGATTAATAAATCCACCCAGCCGGTTCCAGGACACTTGACCATAATTCGTTAATAACGACATAGTCATGGAAATACCGATAGAACCGCTGAGCACTCGAACCAAGCTAAATAAACCCGCAGCTTCCGTATGCATTCTAGTTGGCAATGTTGCAAATGCCACCGTGATAATCGGATAAAACACCATACCCAATCCAAACCCCTGAACCATCGACACTGAAGTTGCCCATCCCGGACTAATCATCACAGAATAATAAGTACTTAACCAAGTGCCGGCCGCCGTAAATAAAATGCCCAAAATCATGATTCCCGCAGTACCTAATCTTGGTGCAAGGCGCCCAACGACCACAATACTTAACAAACTAGCAATACCCCGCGGCGCCAACACCAAACCGGTGGTCGACACCGGATAATTTAATAAATTTTCCAGCAACAACGGCAGCAATACCGTCACGCCATACAAGCTCGTACCCAACAACAATAATATTAAACAGCTTAGCGTAAAATTACGGTCAGCAAATATACGTATGTCAAACACCATCTGCTTACCCGGCGGCAAACTATGCAATAAAAATCCAATCAAACCGCCTATAGCCAACACCGTAGCTACACAGATCACATCCGAACTAAACCAATCAACCTGGCTGCCTCTATCTAAAACATACTGTGTCGCGCCAATCGCAAGAGAAATCAATACCAGCCCTATCCAATCCATACGCCGTTCTTTTCTGTCACTATCCGGCACAACCTGCCAGGCTAAGAAAAAGGCTAAAATTCCTATGGGTACATTGACATAAAACGTCCAACGCCAACTGGCAATATCCGTTAAATACCCCCCTAATGTCGGACCCAGTATAGGCGCAATCATCACCCCCATACCCCAAATAGCCGTGCCTTTATTACGTTCTTTACCGCTATAAACATTTCCCATAATCGACTGGGATAAGGGCACTAAACCCGCACCAAAAATCCCCTGCAACATCCGAAACACAATAATTTCTGTCAAAGAAGTCGCAGCACCACACAGTGAGGACACCAGGGTGAACCCAGCAATACAGATCAATAAATATTTCTTTTGCCCAATTTTATCGCTGAGATAGCCAGTCAACGGCATAAAAATAGCCGAAGCCACCAGATAACTAGTCAAAGTCCAACTAATCTGATCGGGCGCGGCGCCCAATGACCCCTGCATATGCGGCAAAGCCACATTGATAATCGTGGTATCTAACACCTGCATGATAGTAGCGGACATAACCGCGATGATAATCAGCCAACGTTCTGTATTCGAAAAGGCACTCGCCTCGATCTTGGATTTTGACGCTCCGGGGAGAGAAAGGGCTTGGGAGGAAGTCTCAAGAGCGGACATAAATTTTGACCGATGCGGTTGCACCCACCCTGAGTGGATAATGCGGGTCTACAGTCAACACCCTGACGCGCACTGGCACACGTTGAGTCACTTTTACCCAGTTCCCGGTCGCATTTTGCGGCGGCAGCAAAGAGAATGCATTACCGCTGTTCGGGCTGATACTTTCAACGACACCTGAAAACTTCTTGTCTGGATACATATCAATCACAATATCAACTCGCTGACCTTGACGAATATGCGCCATTTGCGTTTCTTTAAAATTAGCATCAATCCAAAATTCTTCATCACTAATCAAGGCAAACAATGGCCGGTTCGCTTCAACCATATTACCGGCACGCAAACTCATATTAGCAATCCAGCCACTCACCGGCGCTAGGATTTTAGTATGCTGTAAATCCAGCTTTGCCTGAGACACTAGGGTATTGGCCATTTGCACGCCACCGGTCCAAGTATCCAATTTAGTGATGGAATCATCCACAGTCTGGGGAGACATGGCGTGTTTTTTTATCAATTCCAAATTTCTATTGACTGTTAACTGGGCACCCAAGCGCTGGGCTTCATTGATCGCCAATTCAGCCTGAGCTTTATCCAGTGCAATTTCAAAAGGCTGCGTATCTAAGGCAAATAGGACTTGGCCTTGTTTAACATATTGATGATTAAAGGTATTTATATGGGCCACTTGACCACTGACCCGAGAGGCAATTTGCACGACATTGGCATTAATATACGCATCATCGGTACTGACAAAGCGCCGATCATAAAGCCAATAGCTAAAGCTACCCACCATGAGAACAGCCACTAGGACTATGATTAATTTTTTCTTGAATGCGAGAATAGGGTTTGTCGGTTTATCAATCGCATCACCAGTATTGTTTTTCACTTTTACTCACTCTAATACTACTTCCCTTTGCTATATCTCCCCCCCTTTGGAAAAGGGGAGATTGGGGCGGCTGAGCCGGTAAGATTCGGACTATATAATTGTTATCAAATATCGGATTATTATAGCAAATTTATGGGTAATTGACTAATATTCATACAATTTTAACGCCGCACCCGCCGCCAATGGCGCCAACGTAATCGCCAAAAATAGCATAGCACCCAATAGCGCCAAGGCGCCTACATTTGACACACCAGAGCCCGCATCAATCACTGCTCCTGTACCAAACACCAGCACCGGCACACACCACGGCAAAATGAGCAAAGTCAGCAAGACCGTGTTATTGCGCAAGGCCACTGTCAACGACATGGCTATCGCGCTTAACAAACTCAACACCGGGGTTCCCAAAAGCAATGTAAAGAGTAAACTCACTATTTCCCAGGCTGACAAATGCAGCGTCAATGCTAAAATCGGCGCAATCAATATCAAAGGTAAGGCGCTTATCAACCAATGTGCCGTAGTTTTGGCTAATATCAACAATGGCAATGCATGGGGACTTAATAATAATGCCGCCAAACTACCATCCTCATAATCCGGCCGCAAAAAATTCCCCAAAGAAAGTAACATGGACAATAAGGCAGCCACCCAGATCAAGCCTGGAGCAATTAAATGCAATAAAGCGCTATCCGGCGTTACTGCTAAAGGAAACAAACTCACAACCAGAATAAAAAACAGCCAAGCATTCACCCAATCAGCTTTATAACGATAAGCAGACAGCAGCTCATAACGAATGACACAGACTAAAGTTGATATTGTATGCATTGAAGTTATCCTAAGCACTAGCACCGTAACTCCCCTCAAATTCTCACCGCTTTGAAAAAGGGGGTGAACTTCCTCCATTCAACACAATCGCAGCTCCTTCACCCCCGGCAGCGCAAACGGCTGATGACTGGTCAACACCACCATCCCCCCACGCTGTACTTGTTGCTGTATCAAATCCTGCAATAACACGACACTCTCGCTATCAATTGCCGTAAACGGCTCATCTAAAATCCACAACCCCGCTTCCAAAATCAACAACCGCGTCAATGCAACACGCTGCCGTTGTCCAGCCGACAAATGCGCACACACCATATCTTGCAAACTGTGTAAATTAAAATAGCGCAACGCCTGCTGCAAATCTAAATCCAGTACCCCCTTTCCCAATTTAGCAGCTAATTGCAAATTTTCTCGTACTGTTAAAGTATTTTTGACACCAATTTTATGGCCAATATACAGCAATTGCGCCTGATAAGCGGCTGCGCATTCACCAATTAAAACATCCCGCCAACGCACCTCACCCTTTTCAGGCAATAACAGACCCATTAAAATATGCAATAATGTTGACTTACCACAACCATTAGCACCAGAAATATGCAATATTTCACCCGGAAATAGTGTAAAATTCACTGAAGAGAAGATGACTTGATCGTTGCGGACGGATTCTAAATCATAAGCGGTTAACACAAAGAAACCTATAGATAATGTCTATACTGTAAAATTTCATCATACACTAGCCGCCTTTGAACTGACAATCCGTCCTATGCTGACTGCTCACCCCTTTTTGAAAATGGGGGAGAACAATTCCGAATTGCCCTAGAGATACCCATAATGTTCCGACGTTTGCTGCTCCTACTATCCGCATTATCCATTTTAACCAGCCTTTCTGCTGCAGCGGATATCACCACTTTAGTACATAACCTCGACGCTGCGCATAATTTTGATTTAAGCCATGAGTTTGAACCCACCGCCGCCAATAAAACCTTAAACAAATACAGCCCCCACTTTATCACTACCGCCACCATCTCTGAGCTGAGAAATGCCTTAGTACAGTTAACCAAACTGCAGATACAAGCTAAAAAATGCGTCGATTACAACACCACTGAACTTAGCGACCTCGATAAACGTTTAACCGCCATCACACCAGCACCCAACCCAGGAGAAACCAAAAAACTTCCCTTAACTTCAGAACAAAAATTTCTTTACGGCAAAAAAGATCAGCTAACCAATCAATTATCCGATTGCCGGTTATTTCTATTACGTTCCGACGATACCATAACCCTGTTGGCAGGCAATTTAAGAACCCATGTGAAAACCGAGTTGCTTTATCAAGAAACCACTGTCTTAGCCAACTTAACCGAAATTCCTACCGATCTTGAGGAGTTTTATCATAATTTCAATCTATCATTATTTCTAGACCAAAGTGGTTTTTACCTATTTAACAAAACACAACTCATCGTTTTAGCCTGTCTATTCCTAGTGGGAATTATTGCCAGTATTCGCATCAGAAACGTACTTAAACACCTAATTGGCGCCAAAACAAATACTGGATTTTATGCTCAACTGAAACAAGCCTTACTTTGCATCATACAAAAATATATTATCTATTTTCTACCTATTAGCTTATTTGCTTTATTTATTACTATTATCACGCCTTCTCTCAAAGAACCCTCTTATTTGGCTTGCCTGAGTTATGCCATCTTGGCGTATTTATTATTCCTCATGGTCATTCGTTTTTTCTTTTACCCACCTAAGCCTGCAAAAGGTTTCAGCACCCTACCTGATGCTTTAGCCAAATCACTGGTGCGACGTTTAAAAATGTTGGGTGCGCTTTGCATTTTAGCCTATCTCAGTTATCTAGTATTTCATCCACAATCTGTGCCTGACCATCTAGGAGATTTGGCACAAACCGTGTTTATTTCCTTGGTCACGATCAATCTGATTGCTATTATTTGGCTGGTAAAAAAACTGCCAAAAATGCTTTATCACTTTCAAATATTACGCTCGCTTATCAGCATTTTCTTAAGCTTTTTACTAGTAGTGATTCTAGTAGCCGAATGGATGGGATTTCATATTCTGGCCGCCTGGCTGCTGTTTGGTATTTCAATCACCGTGTTCAGCGCCTTCATTGCCAAAACCATTCAAAAATTAGTTTTTGTAACCTTCTCTGACACTGAAGGACAAGAAGGTGGCTGGATTCCTAAATTCAAACGCCTCTTGGGCTTAAGATCCTATGATCCTTTACCGGAATTGTTGTGGTTTCGCGCCTTGTTATTCGTGTTGATCTGGCTGGGATTTTTTGTTTCGCTACTTAAAGCCTGGGGATTGGCACAAACTAACCTGCAACTTTTAATCAGCACCTTCCTGCAAGGATTTCAAATTGCCAATATTAACATTATCCCCTCACGCATTTTTTTCGCCGCCCTGTTATTTATCCTGTTATCACTCACCACCCGCGTCTTGCGCAATTATGTCGCAAGACGCGGGGCCCCAGTAGCCCAGGGCAATCGCGAATCTTTAGCCTCAATTGTCGGCTATATCGGTATCGCCATCGCCTTGTTAATCAGTTTGTTAATTGCTGGTGTTAATTTTTCCGGTTTAGCCATTATTGCCGGCGCATTATCTGTCGGTATCGGTTTTGGTCTGCAGAATATTGTTAACAACTTTGTCTCCGGTTTAATACTACTCATAGAACGGCCGATTAAACCAGGAGATCGCATTATAGTCGGCGACACTGAAGGCTATGTACGCCGCATCAGTATCCGCTCAACACAAATTGTCACATTACAACGTGCTGACGTCATCATCCCCAACTCAGATTTAACGTCCAAGCAAGTGACCAACTATATGTTGTATGATACCAATTATAAAATTATTATTTCCGTCGGTGTGGCTTATGGCAGCGATCTCGAATTAGTCAAAAAACTGTTGCTGGAAATTGCCAACGCTCATCCCAGTGTCATTAACTATATAAAAGATCATGAACCTTCTGTCTATTTTACGAAGTTTGGCGATAATAGCCTTGAGTTTCAATTATGGTGTATGATTACCGATGTGAATAACCGTGGTACCATCATTACCGATATTAATTTCGCCATTGATAAAGCCTTCCGTGAGCACAATATAGATATCGCTTTTCCGCAGCGAGAAATTACTGTTCGTAATTGGCCAATACCAGAAAAAGACCTGCCCAAATAACATTGACCTCGCTTTCAGCCTTTCTAAATAGCACTAGACAAATTTGTCTAGTGGCTATCTGCCAAATTTATTAAGTGATAGAGGACCGGACTAGCCGCAAACCGCCGCAAACAAGTTTATTCATTCTTAAGAAACCACGTAGTGCTGCGCGCATGGCCTTTTGATCCAATAATTCCAGCTTTTTTTAAGCCAATGTACCCAGGCCATCTGTTATTTCTAAAGTAATTTGCAAGATTAAATTAAAACTAAATCCGACCATGTCTCATGAATTTCATCTAGTTGATTTTTTTCGTTAAAACTTTCCCATGTTAATCCATTTACATCTTTCTCCTCCGAAAATACGGTTACCTTCGAATCTTCGAAAAATTCAGAATGTCAGTCTTCCACAAAGCAAATTCATTAGGGACAGAAATTTCAGGAGCACAACCCAATCGTTTCGTATAATCTTCTATAGATTGAGATACGTCAAAAACTGCAATGAATATATGAAATCTTTTCATTGATATTCCTTATAATTGTTTTCATGTAATACTCACCTCCTAAATAAAACTGGAGAATAGCCCATTATATGGATTTTAAAAATTCATAAACCGGTAGACTTTTGATCTCTTTAACAACGCCTGAATAAGCCATTTTAGTAAGAATCAAACTATTTTTAAATTGCTTTAATATCTTCAAATCAATTGGACGCAATTGCTCAGACCACTTCACTTCGATTGCTTGAATTTTTTGACTTTTCAGCCAAATAACATCGACCTCGCCTTCAGCCTTCCAATAAAAAGTTTTGGCCATTCTATAACAGTGGCTAGCTACGCATGCTTCGACTAATGTACTTTCCTTTACTTCAGGCTTTGGGTTAATCTCACGTTGCAGCCAATTCAAACAAGTTCTATAAATGAAAGGATCTAAAAAATGAAATTTCCTGGCTTTCTTGGAAAAGCCTTGGCGAGTGTTTTGATCAAAAGCCTGAAGATCAAATAATATATCCATCCTTTGCAATAGACGACAGTAATCCATGCAGGTTTCTTTAGTCACTACTCCCATTTTTTGGGTTACTGTCGAGTAAGAGGCTTGAGAAACACCGATCTCTAATAACGCTCGCAACAGGGCTAATAGTGTATCCTCATTTTTACCGCGCTTTAAAAAATCTCCACGAATCCATTGTTCATAGGTCATGAAAGTTGCCTGAGAAATAACACCTGTTTCACCCAAGTCGTTAATAGCCCGTAGATAGCCACCACACTGCAAATATTGCTCAAACAATTGATCCAGTTTTTTTGTGCTAGGATTAGCATCCTTAGCGACTAAGTGTACATATTCGGCAAAGGTAAGCGGATATAAATGAAAATCAGTTTGCTTTGCTTTTCCTCTTCGACCAGGAAAACGCATGGCAGCTTCTTTGAGAATAAGCGTATCAGAACCTGTCAATAAACATAATCCTTGCTGAAAATGACCTTCATCCGCTAAGGCTTTTATCACGCGATCCCAATCCTTGACATAAGTTACCTCATCAATTATCAATAGAAATCGTTCATGGGGTATGAAATTTGCCAAAATGAATCGAAGCGTTTCTCCCAACTGTTTAGCATCATATATTTCATCACAGGGTAAATAAAATATCCCCTGCGGAGAAAATAATTTCTCCTCTAATACATGCTTAATAAGCAACTTACAAGACGTGGATTTTCCTATCTGACGTCCACCTGTTAGTATATAGATTCCTGGAGTGAAAGAGAGAGATTTCCACCAGTTAAAATGATGTTGATATTTAAGCTGAGATAAGGCTAGCAAATGAGGATCAGCCTCAAGGTAATCTTTAAAGCTGGTGACGAATCGGTTATGTATTGGGTATAGGTTAGTTAGCATAGATTTTCCTATTGGACTATATAATAGTATAGTCAATAGATAAATTTGTCTAGTGGATATCTTTCAAATTTATAAAGTGATAGAAAGCTGTACAGATAGGCTTTGATGGGGTATCTTGGAGAGAGTCCTTGGATTTGTATCGCTTTTCCACAGCAGAAAATTACTATTCGTAATTGGCAAATACCGAAAAAAGCCTGTCCAAATAAAAAAGTAAAGCAGGAAATCTCTATGATTATCCCACCCCAAAAAAATTGTTACCCCTGTTAGCAATAGTACTGGTTGCTTTTCTCAGTACATTTTTCACGTTTTTTCTTCCATACCTCAAGGAAGAAGGTCGATATACTATCGCTTCGATAGAAATGCTTTACAATCACCATTACTGGCAACCCACCAATTATGGAAATTATTATCGAAGGCCACCATTATTCAACTGGTTAACCCTCCCCATTTTGCATTGGCTCGGCGTAAAAAATACATTAATTGCGACTCGTATTGTAACAGCCTGCGGTTCAGCGCTTCTCGCATTGATGCTGAGGTGAAGGCGGCGGCGGACTCTATCAGCACACTGCTTCGCTGGATCAAATAGCACATAAGGTTATTCAACACATTCAACCCTATGGCGATTCATTATATGCCTACGAATTTGAGTCTTCTGGTTATGAAGTTAATCTTGCTTCTCAAATTAATACACTTCGATGGCCAAAAGCACCTATAACGCAAGCACCCGCATCCTTTAGTAAAGGCTGCGTGATTGCTATCAACAAAAATGCAAAATGGAGCGGAGATTCAGAGATATATTATATAAATAAAGGCAAAGGACGACCTAATATTCTTTACTGCAAGAGGAGCGAGGGTGGATAGTTACTCCAGATTTTCAAGCATGGGTAGTTTGACTTTTTCCCATACATTCTATAATCTAACTGTCATATCTTTCAGGGCGGGGTGAAATTCCCCACCGGCGGTAATCATTCTACATGAAAGCCCGCGAGCGCTTTTCTTTGAAAAGGTCAGCAGATTTGGTGAAAATCCAAAGCCGACGGTTAAAGTCCGGATGAAAGAAGATATTTATCTTAAGGCATAATGCTTACATTTTTAGCTCTAATCGATCGGCGCATATCCTGTGCGTATGATACCGCTAATTACTGTCGCGCTGACTGCTTACGCCCTGATTCATCTCATCGGGGTACATGTATGCAAACCAAAATTCAAACCGCTATCGCCGCATTAAAACAAGGCAAAATGATTCTGTTAACCGATCACCAACACCGTGAAAACGAAGGTGATCTAATTTACCCTGCAGAAACCATCACCCCAGAAGCCATCAATTTCATGATAAAAAATGGCACCGGAATTATTTGCATTTCCATGCTACCGGAACAATTGCAGCGCCTAGATTTGCCGCTGATGGTGCCGCCAGAAAATAACCATACCCAACATGGCACGCCGTTTACTATTCCCGTTGACGCACGCCATGGCATCACGACCGGTGTCTCTGCTGCTGACCGCGCTAAAACCATCACTACCCTTATGAACGCACAATCCCAACCCCACGACCTTGTCAGACCCGGCCATGTTTACCCTTTAAAAGCTAGAGCCGGCGGTGTGATAGAACGTGCCGGACATACCGAGGGCGCCATTGATATCGTGCGACTAGCTGGCTTCAAACCTGCTGGAGTTTTATGCGAAGTTATGAATCCTGATGGCACCATGGCCAGAGGTCAAAAACTTGCAGCCTTCGCAGAACAGCACCAAATACCGATACTGTCCATTGATGATTTAATTCAATACCGCTTGACCCATGAAAATCAAATTAAAGAAACCGCCAGCACAGAAATTCTACTCAACCCTTACGGTGAATTTACCTTAACGGTTTTGCAGGAAAAATATTTCCCTCACCAGCATATAACCCTATTTAAACCCGCCATCGATCCAACCCAATCTTTATTAGTACGCATTCATTCGTCCTGCGCCACAGGCGACATTTTCCATTCGGCACAGTGCGATTGCTACGATCAATTGCATTATTCATTGAGAAAAATCAGCGAATCAGGTGGATTATTAATTTATCTGGATCAAGAAGGACGGGGTATTGGTTTACTGAATAAGATCAAGGCTTATGCCTTGCAAAAAACCGGCTTGGATACGGTCGAAGCCAATCAACAATTGGGCTTGCCGGTAGATCAACGTCAATATTATATCCCGGCACACATATTACGAAAATTGTCTATACCGGCCATTCGTTTATTAACCAACAACCCGCAAAAAATTTCTGGACTAGCGGAATTTGGATATACCGCTGTTACTCAAGAGGCAATGCCTAGTTTTTTACAAGCCTCTAATCGAAACTATTTACTAACCAAAAGACAGAAACTGGCACATACAATTTGTCTATAAAAATTGGTAATTATTCATCACAATTGCATTGCCCTATTTCATGCAGTACCAGTCTTTTATCACAACTATCTTTTTTTAGGCGTACGAGCAGGAGGGAGATCATCATGCTCTGCTAAATGCCCTGTTGTTTTTGCCAGCCAAGTCAAGTGAGTGCCTTTCTCCTTCTGCTTATCCATACTGGCCAGTGATTGATCGCGATGTCGACGCGCTTTTTCCACTTCTGCTACCGATACCCGCGAATCCTTTTCAAGGGTATCTATTGAATTGATCAACGCTTCTCTTAGCTGATCGAATTCCTTTTGCAGCCCTTCTTTCCGTTTTTTACCCTCTTTAGGTCTATTTTGTGCTCCCTGCATTGCTCCCAGAAAATTGCCATAAGTTGATGATCGCCTACCAGAAGAAGTTGAGTTCGCTGCAGGATTATCCTTAGGAGTTGGTGCAGTTGAATTGGTTGGGCTAGAGCCTCTTGGCGCTGGAGCAGGAGTTGGAGCAATATTTAAAGCCTCTTTTCTAAATTTATCTTCTCGTGCCGCAACCTGTTCCAACGTCTTGTTCCAATCGCTTTGACCCTTACCAAAACTGCCGACTAATAGCCCATGAATTATGTTTGAATATCCTCTGATCGCTCTGTCTCGTTTTTCTTGCTTTTCTGGAGAACTAGCGGCAATTTGCTGCATTTGATGCCGGTAATGTTGTTCGATGCTATCAATACGTTCACGATCAACCAATCCACCTCGTAAATCGCGTAAAGCTACGGGAACTTTAGCAACGGCAAAGCTCGGTGCTTGGGGTGAAGCTCCAGCAGTGCCTCCTGATAGCTCTAAAGGTGGCATGGGTGAGGTTGGTGTAGAACCAAACCCAGGCGGTGCCGGCGGCAATGGGCTGGCATTAGAACCTCCAAGCGCAGGTGGCGTCCCCTGAGGCAAAGGCGAAAATGAAGATGATCCCGAGGGAATCGGGGTGGGATTTTCTGGTAGCAACGGTTCCGCTCCAAATACAGGCGGATTTGGAGCATACGCTACGTCATCATATTTATCATTCAGCTTTTCTAAATCAGCTCTAAATTCAGCATCACATTTTCTGGGGTCAAATCTATGATCGATCAATATGTCGTATTTTTGTTGCAAACCAAATTTAGCAATTTGGTATTGTTCTTGCCGACCTAATAGTTCTTCGGCTTGATGATTAATTATGTCCAACTTGGTATTTAAATCCTCGAGCCTAAAGGTTGGTTCTTGATTAACCTCTTCTGGCAATCGATGCAACCTACCCATTAAAGTGCCCAAAGTCCTTTCTTTATCTTTATGCGCCTGTTGCTCCACTATGACAGCCATGTCACTCATCAGTGAATCTATTCTATTTCGTAGAAATTCAAATCCTTCTTTCGTTGAAACCGAAAACGTCTTAAGCTTTTGGAGCTCTGCATTTAATTCACTATATTTGGGTATAGAGTTCAGATCACGCTGGTTGACTCGAGCTTCATCTATAAACCCCATTAACCTTGCTTCTTGTTCAATGACATATCCCTTGTATAATTCTTTCCACTGCGACTGCGAGCTTGGTGTCAGGGTTGGTGACGGCACCGGAGTTAGCGGCGGCGTCGACACTGGCGCAGGAGGTTTAAGGTCATGCTCGCTACCAGTATATACATTGCTACCACCTGCAGAAGAAATACGCTGACTTTCTAAAAAGGGCATCGTCACTGATTCTGTATCTGGAATTTCTTTAGTCGGTTCTATTTCTATATCAATGTCAGGGTCAGGGCCACTAACTTTTGAAGGCATCAACTCAGGATAATGATGAAAGATAGGACGCGATGATATTGGCGGCAGTGTCAGCGATGGATCATCATCGGATTTTTCCGATGATGGCTCACTTTCCAGTTTTACCTCTAGTTCTTCTTCTGATTGACTATCGCCTAATGTATTTGACTCTTCTTTTTTATCAAAAATTGTAGACGCTGGAGATGAAATAATCTTGTTTTCATTATCTGCTTCGTGAGAAGTTGATAACCCTTCAAGCATCGTGTTAGCTCTAAATGCAAAATTATTAACTCTTGCTTTCTCGGATAGCAAAGTAGAAGTGTTAAGAGAAGATGACGGCGCAAATGTCACAGTTGCTGAGGTTGGCGATTCTATATTCAATTCTGTCAGAGTTACTGCAGATTGTTCTTCATATTTTTTATGAAGTTTTTCTATTTCTGTTGGGAGGACTGTATTAATTTGCTGTAGGGCGTCCTGTATTTGGTTTATATCTTCTCTACTTTTAGCAGCATAATTATCAAGTCTGGTACCTAAAAAAATATAATCTCTATCTTGGGTTACTGCAGAACCACCAACAGAGCCAATGTTATTAAGTTGAGCTCGAAATCCTCTTACTGCTTTCAACAATTCTGCTGCTAACTCTTCTTTGTTTGGCGTTGCCACAACCACAGCAAAACTTTCTGATTTTTGAGATGAAGTGGATTTTTCCAAATTAACAGGTTTAGGAGCATACCCTGCAGATGATGTTGTTATTGTCAACGTTGGATTAATTGATTCAGGGTTGGAAACTAAATTTTTAGTTTTTAATTCTTGAAGTTCTTCTTGCTGCGGAGAAGATGATACAGTTGGAGAAGTTATGGTATCTGACTGTGGGGGTGTTTCATCAATATCACTTGCTCCATCTAGAGAAGCTGAAGGTTGTTTTTTAAGTTCGGCTTGTGCATTTTTTTTAGCAACTGGAATACCCGCTTTTATTTGGCTGTTTTCACTACCCATGATATACCCTAAAACTAGCTTATAAGAAAAGGATTATTAATTTTTATTACTCTATCGATATTATGCAAGACTAATCTTAACATAGAATTAATTTTTGGATAGTGCTTCTCTGTACTGGACAAATTACTGTCATTCCTGCGTAGGCAGGAATCCATTTGCGATATAGCACAGCGCCATAGTTTGGATAGATTCCCGCCTGCGCGGGAAAGACAGTGCTTGTTGAAGAGTGTTTTTTGGTCTGTACAGAGATCCCTCTTCTCTGTACAGACAAAAATTTGAACTAGCAACCAAGTAAGCGCTCAATCTAATACCCATACTCGCAAGGGATTTAATTCTTAAACAGAGCGCCACACTAACCCAGCTTGTTACGCAAACCAAGCGTATCTTCAGGCTCTTTAACACTCTCTTTAACCCATCCTGGCGCATTCGCAGCTTTAGGCTGCGGCTTCAAATCTTCAAAGAAATTTTTCACTGCCTGCACCATTTGACCCATATGCGAAAGCGGCACAGGAATAGGTTTTTCACCGAGCGCCACTAATCTATCATTAGTTTCTATGTGCTGCCGATCCATACCAGGCGGCAATTTACTTTCTATCCCCTTAAACAAAAATCCATTTTCTGCTAATAGATTTTTACAATGAATAAGAGAACCTAGAATATCCGCATTTTCCTTTAATAACTTGATTTCTCGTTGAAGGTAAGCTGGATTTTGAGGATCCTTTTTTTGTAGCTCACGTAATTCTGCAAGTTCTTTAGTATTTTTCTGCAATTTATCGATATCAGGCGCCAACAAATTATTCATGGCTTGAATAAACCGCTCAGTTATCAGCTTTATACGCTGTCTTTTTTTTTGCTTTTCCGCTTCATCGTCTCCATCAAATTTGGCATCATACCGAGACAATATTTCATCAATCTCACTTTGGGAGACTTCAGGTTTCTCATTATCTTTTTTAACTTTTGTATTAGGTTTCTGTGCCATAGGGTGTATCCTCGATCGTCAATTAAGATTTTAAGTTTATACCACATGTAGCTTATGGGAAACTTAATGGCGCGCCTCTAGAAATTGATCTTTTAGCTCAATACGGCGTTGGATTAGATTTTAAAATCCTTATTTATTCCCGTATAAACTCCGGTTTTAAAATCTAACCCGCCTTGTCTTGAGCGAAAATCTCTAATTTCTAGAGGTGCCCTTAAGATAAGGATAATATTTCCCAATTACAATAAAAAAACAATACATCCTTATCTCTAAATTTTTTGGTGCTATATTTTATGCAAGAACCCTCATCCAATTCGAACTCTACTTCACAATATGCTTCAAGCTCATACGCTAGCACCACGACACAGTCAATGGATAGTAAAACCTCAACTCCAAGCGCTGCCCCAGTGACTTCTCTGGAACAGCAGCTATACCATGCTATTCAAAGCAATGATGAAAAAGCCATAACAACGCATCTGGCAAGCGGCGCCTCTTTCTCCACTGTATTTGTCTTGGATGATTCGCCGATGGATGCTTTAAATGCCATCTCGATAAATACCTCACCAGAAGTCTTAGACTTAGTTTTAACCAAATTATATGAACAAAATATAAATAGTTATAGAACTGTTGTAAGCCAAATGGCGCTTGATATCAGAGACCTAGATGAAAACTTTATGCAACAAGCACAGAAAGAGGTTCTCGCTAGACATTTTAGCATTATTGAATCCTTATCAATATCGGCGTCTAAAAACCTGGCCAGTGCTTTAAACAACCAAGATATCGATGGAATAACTCAGGCCTTCCAAGCCGGAGCCTCAGTTCGTCAGCCATTTGATAACACGTCAGTATGGCAAACTTTGAGATTGAACTTTAACGGAATGCAACCCGCAACGTTAAATCATTTCTTAAATGGACTAAAAACTACAGATCCTGAAAGTCATAGAATTCTTAGCTTAGAGCTACAAGTAACCGCTTGTTACTATCTTGGCAAATTAACTAACCAAGATTTAAGAAATAGCGTGCTAGCAAAAATTGCTATTCTAGCCAGTGACGCGCATGGCGCCACGCTACACATGGCACGCGAACAAGCAAATCAAATATTTACAGATCCAACTGCTCTAGAAGACTTTAACCGAGGCATAGAATCTGCCCGTGCATTTTTAATAAAAAATTTACAATCAGAAATCGGAGATGTCAAAAGATTACATATGCCACAATTTCTAAAAAATATAAAAACTACATCTTCTTTTAATCCTGATTTTCAAATCTATGAGCATCTTGTTTCAAGAAATAACCCGAAACTCAGCAAGGCCCAAGCACAAGATACTTTGGAAGCTGCAATAACACAAAACGAAGGATTTCAAATTAAAACAGCGCTAACACAAGGGGCTTCTATTAAACTAGCAGAATCCTCAATTGATGTTAGAAAGATTCTACCGTCAAATTTACATTTGATCTTGAGAAACACAAAAAAAGATCCCCACTTTCCAACACTGGTGACTCAATTACATATGCGCGCTTTAATTGCCTTAGGCAGAGAACAGCAAGGATCTGCAGGCAAACAACTGCTAGCGGTCATTCATATACTCCAAGAACATGGTGCTTTAATTGCTAACACCAGAAGAAGCATTATGTCTCCTGAGAGTAAGGCTTCGCCAGACAGCGTTAATGCATTTAATAAAGGCGTTTCTAAGTTAAACATGCAACCCTCCAATCCTGCTGCCTTTCATTCTGGCTCTGCTTCACAGGCAAGCAGTACTTCGTCTAGCAGCAGTCATATTAGTACTACGACATACAGTTCTCCTTCTTTCAATTCATCATCTTCATCGGGCTCATAACCACAGGCTCTGTTTTTTATCCTGTCGTAAGTAACAAATATATGCTAAACTACTAACCTAATTAGTCGTTGGCGCGAAATTTAAAAAATGCGCGCCAACGACTAATTAATAAATTTAAATCCACCGGTTAGAACAGATTTATGGAGCAAAAATTCGGTAAATCCTTATTTAATTCTGATGAAATTTCTATTTTAAATAAAAATCCAGAATTAGATGCTACCATCAAAAATATTATTGAAGATCATTTACTAGACATTGCAGATATTAAAAAATTAATTCACTTGATTGGAAAAGACACTACATTCCAGCAATATTTTAATGATCAAATTCTAGCCTATCTAAAGCATTACAATATTTTAAATAATTCCAATGTCGACTCTTTCTTTTCAGTTTTCTATCATACCTCATTTCTCTCTTCAAGTTATTATACGCTTCATTACAAGCAAGTGTTAACTTCTAATGCTATTGCACAAGAGAACTATTCCCGCCTATGCACATTAGCTCAAAGATTTGAAAAAATGCGGCAGGATGCTTTAGTTATTGAAAATACAGAAGATAGACAAAAAGCCCTAGAGAAGCTTGAAGTTTATAAAGAACAAACGATGGATTTATTGACTTTCATTAGTGAAATCGCAGACATCAGTGCACACAAATTCCAACAAATGTTTTTAGCTATTTTACATTTTGCCTGTGATCCTTGGGTAGTGAAGCAAATTCATGAACGCCTAACAGAAAAAGCCAGTAGCATGAGCGAGCAGGGTTTTTGGGGAGTGATAGAATCTATCAATAAAATAATAGAAAAAATAGACCTATCTTTTCGCGATGAATACCAACAACTTATGGATTCAAAAAAATTCAAAAATACAGCGGAATTAAAATTATCTTCCCTTATCATAGATTTTGTTGCACCAACGTTTTTTAAATCAGCGGGTGACCGGAAAAACGCTTCTCCAAAAGAACCAGAAGATAAAGAGTCTTGTAGAAATGTAACTCCTTTCCCCCTTTGAGCAAGGAGGTGAGCACTTACAAAGACAAAAATTGACACATACAATTTGCCTCTAAAAAATTTTTGTCAACAAAAGCGTGATGATACCTGCAACGATAATCACCACCCAGTGCTTCAGCGACAAAGAAGACAATGCCAAAAATTGCGCCAACTGCGGTATTTGAATAAACAAAATAGAAAAAATACATGTCGCAGCAACCACGATGCGTGAAATACGCGTCTGTAAATTGGTCAAACCCACCGTGATGGCCGCACTCATAAAACTCAAGGACACTAAAACAAACCCCCGCGCCAGTTCAACCTGATGAGTCGTTTTTAAAATATAAATATACGAAAAAATAACGAGCGCAGTCGTAAATAAACCGGTGACTCCCAATCGTAAGCGGTCTCTACTAGAAAAAAACCGTACCCTGCTCTGTCGGCTAACTGGCGCTAGCCGACCTTGCGCCGGTAAATCCTGAAAAACCAACATCGATGTCGGATGGATAATTAACTCAATCCAAACAATATGTATCGGATAATAAAGTATGGGAAAACCTAACAGCGGGATCACTGCCGCTGATATCACAAAAGGCATATGGATCATCAGCAAATACAGATAACTAGATAATAAATTTTTAAATAACTGACGCCCCTCAGCAATCGCATTCACAATGCTACTAAAATTATCATCTAATAAAACGATATCCGCTACCTCACGCGCGCTTTGTGTCCCATGCTCCCCCATCGCAATACCAATATCAGCTTTTTTAAGCGCCGGCACATCATTAACCCCATCACCGGTCACTGCCACAATTTCACCACCTTTTTGCAAGGCACTGACAATAGATAGTTTCTGTGAAGGTATCGCCCTCGCTATGACATCCACGGTTTGCAAGAAGCGATCATCTTTTTTCCATGCACTCTCAGCCTCCTTTGCCAACACCACCTTAGGTTGACCTTTACCTAAACCAATCAAATTAGCGATATAACGTCCCGTTTCAGGATGATCTCCTGTGACCATCAAAATATGAATGCCACTTTCAAGGCAGCGTTGTACTGCTGCCGGAACGGCGGGACGCGGCGGATCGGAGAATAGCAACAAACCGACAAACTGATAATTTGTGGCAGCTTCAATAATTGGTTCCGCGACATCCGTCAAATACTCCGCACAAGCGATTATCTTATAACCGCTGGCGGCAAATCGAGCGGCGCGCTTTAACCAGGATTGCTTTTCTGCTGTCGATAAGTTGCTTAAAGCTAAAATGATTTCTGGCGATCCTTTCGTCGCAAACAGCATTCTGTCTTCACACAGAACAACTGAGGTTTCGCGTTTTCTATCCTCGGTAAAAGGAAAAGTCATGAGGCGTTTAGGGATGGGTAATTGTAATTTATCCATCTCGCTGCAAATAGCGGCATCTAATGGATCTTGGGTTTCTGTACGTGAGGCGATAATCGCTAAATATAATAATTGCTGATAGTCCACACCTAAAGCTGGCTCATACTGGGTCAAACGAAATCGACCTTCAGTAATAGTGCCGGTTTTATCTGAACAAATACAGGTGATTCTACCGATATTTTCAACAGAAACCGCCCGCCTAACCAGCGCTTTTTTTTGCGCCAAACGATAGACACCCAAACCCAGAAAAAAAGTAAAAACCACCGGAAACTCATCCGGCAAAGCCGCAACTGCCAAAGTAGCTGCGCTTAAAATAGCATCTAAAAAACCAAACCCCTGATATAACCGTACCAAAGCTAAAATAATACAAACTAACGTCGCAATGCCGATGAGATAAAAAACTAATTTAGCAATGACCTTTTGCAAAGGTGTTCTTTCATGCAACCCAAATAAAGCGGAAGCGACAATTTCGCCATATAAAGTTTCCTGCCCAGTGTAGATCACACGCAATAGTGCTTGTTGTCCCGTCAGCAAGCGGGTACCGGCAAATCCCCAATGTTGACCCGCAATCAAAGGATTAGCAATTCCCATTGGGAATGCATTCAGCGGATTTTTTTTAACAGGAAAGGATTCTCCGGTTAATGCCGATTCATCCACTTGCAAATCTTGACCCTGAACGATAATCCCGTCAGCTGGAAAAGGTGTGCCTGGTTTTATGACCACTAAATCGCCTGGCACAATCTCTTCAGATGCGAGCTTAATTATTTGATTATTTCGAATGACGAAAGCGGAAGTGGTTAATTGATTGCTCAAACTGCGCGTAGATACTTCTGTACGCCAATGTAGGAAGGCATCCATAACGATCAACGGAATGGTCGCTAATAACAAGATAAGTGCTTGGTTATAATTTTTTAGTACTGCAAAGAGTATTCCCGTTGTCACCAAAAACCAGATCATCGGGTCTTTAATCGTTTCTAATACGAGTTCACGCCATTTATTACTACGTACACCAATTATATTATTACTGCCATATTGGATTGTCCGCGCCGCTACTTCTTTGTCAGATAAATTCCAGTCACTGGAAAGTGTTTGCATTCTATCTACAGGAATTTGACGTTGCATTAAAAATCATCCTTATATCTATTCATACCCTTTGAATCCTGATCTGCATCTCTACTAAATCGATGCTATAATCGCAGCATGTGAGAATTGCCAACTGGATGCAACATGGATGTGACCCAATCAGAACTCTTTTCATTACCGCACCAACAGGTTCTGGAAAAACTATCTTCTTCTGCACAGGGCTTAACTGCGCAGCAAGCAGAAGAACGCCTCGCCACTTATGGCAAGAATATCATTATACAGAAAAAAGCCACGCCCTTAATCGCTAATGTGATGATGCGCTATGCAAACCCTTTAGTGGCAATTTTGCTGATCGCCGCCACGATTTCCGCGCTCACCGGCAACCCCATCAGCGCCGCCATTATTGGATTAATGGTATTACTGAGTATCGGCCTTGATTACCTGCAAAGCCACCGCTCCTTAGTCGCTATGCAGCGCTTACAGGCACAAGTCGCAACCACGGCGACCGTTATGCGCAACCAAGCATGGCTAGACTTGCCTTACGAACAACTGGTACCCGGCGATATCCTACGTTTGACTGCTGGCAATTTAATTCCAGCAGATGCGCTACTACTCTCCGCACGGGATCTACACGTCCAACAAGCAGCCTTGACCGGCGAATCCTTACCGGTTGAAAAAGACGACAAACCCGCCACCGCTCCCCTAGAAAATATCACAGAAGCTCCCAATGCCGTGTTTGCCGGTTCATCCGTCATCAGCGGTACCGCCACTGCCGTCATTATTGCAACCGGTAATAAAACTGTATTCGCAGAAATTGCTAAAAGCTTGAGCATAGCACCTCCGCATACCGAATTTGAAAAAGGCATTACCCGCTTCGGTTTTTTTATTTCAAAAACGATTCTTTTTTTAGTAATTTTTGTATTTGCCGCCAGTGTCTATTTCAAACATCCACTTCTTGAATCACTGCTATTTGCCATCGCCTTAGCCGTGGGTTTAACACCGGAATTCTTACCCATGATTACCACCGTCACCCTGGCCACCGGCGCCATGAAAATGTCACATCATGGTGTAATTGTAAAAAATCTCGCAGCTATTCAAAATTTAGGCAGCATGGATATTCTCTGTAGCGACAAAACAGGAACACTGACCAGTGGTGAAATGGTGTTAGAACAATACATAGATCTTGAGGGTAAACAAAATGAATATGTGATGTTATTGGCTTATCTGAATGCTTTTTTTGAAAGCGGCATACAAAATCCTATCACCACAGCGATTCTAAATAAAGTTGCACTCAATCCATTGGATGCTGCCATTTTACAACATGCACACCCAGACATTCAGCCTTACACTAAAATCGATGAAGTTCCTTTCGATTTCGAAAGGCGGCGTTCCAGTGTAGTGGTCGATCATAACGGAGAAAAATTATTAATTACTAAAGGTGCTCCTGAACAATTGCTAACGCTCTGCACCTCTTACCAAACCAATGACTTGCCATTGCCTTTGGATCAAAGTGCAATAACAAAGTTCAATACTTTATTGCAAAAGCTTAGTCAACAGGGCTACCGCACCTTGGCTGTAACCATGCGCAAAATGCCCAACCAATCGGTCTACTCAGCCCTGGATGAAACAGATTTATTATTAGTAGGTCTGCTTGCATTTCTAGACCCACCCTTAAAAGATGTTAAAGCCACCATCAACCATTTAAAAGCTGAAGGTGTCAGAATGAAGATACTGACTGGTGATAATGAACTCGTCACGCAACACATCTGTGAACAAGTCGGCATGGTCGTTGATAGAATTATTTTAGGTCACGAGCTTGAACACATCACCGAACCTGCGCTGGCAAAAGTAGCAGAAGAAGTGGAAGTGTTTGCACGGGTATCGCCTATGCAAAAGCAGCGCATTATTGCTGCATTGCGCGCCAATGGTCATGTTGTGGGATTTCTAGGCGATGGCATCAATGATGCCCCCTCCCTGCACATCGCCGACGTCGGCATTTCTGTAGCCAATGCCGTGGATGTAGCCAAAACTTCCGCCAGCATTATCCTACTCAAGCACCGTCTGAAAGTCATATTAAATGGCATCGTGGAAGGCCGAAAATCCTTTGGCAACGTGATGAAATATTTAATGATGGGCACTAGTTCTAACTTTGGCAACATGTTCAGCATGGCGGGTGCTATTTTATTTCTACCGTTTTTACCTATGCTGCCGTTTCAGATTTTGCTGAATAATTTTCTTTATGATTTAGCGCAGGTAACTATACCCACTGACCATGTTGAACCCAGCTTCACCCGTAAGCCGCAACACTGGAATATCGATATCATCCGCCGCTTCATGCTCTATATCGGCCCTATCAGTTCTATTTTTGACTTTTTAACATTTTTTGTGATGCTCAGTGTTTTTCACGCCAGCGCAGTACTTTTTCATACCGGCTGGTTTGTGGAATCACTGGCTACACAAACTTTAGTTATTTTTGTGATTCGCACCGCGAAAAATCCTTTCAAAAGCAAACCCAGCTTGCCACTTGCCATCACGGTTATCGCGGTGGTCACTATTGCTGTGCTGCTACCCTTTTCGCCCTTAGCCAAGGTATTAGGCTTTGTAGCACTGCCATGGGGGTATTTTCTGTTTTTAATTAGTGCCACAGCCAGTTATTTACTCTTAGTGGAATTTATAAAAAAACGGCTGATGTGGAAATGGTTGCAGATATCAAAATGAATATTAGAAAAATTTTTGCTGCCTCCCTTTAGCAAGCATCAATAACATTAACGCAATCACCAGATAAATCGGTATCACTGCCAGACCCACATGAAAGTTATTAATAGAGAAAACCCGTGCTCCATCAACTAATTTACCATCCCAACCTAAATCCAGAATCTTTCCTATCAATGGTTCAGTAATGGCTTCAAATACCGAAGGCAATGTATTAATAAAAGCAATCAAGGTTGCCATAAAAATCGTGGTTTGGATTTCAACCGCCACAGCAAAACACAAAAGAAATACGCCCATACTCAAGCCAAATATAAATAACAGCCAAGCTACCATTAAAGGCGTTAAAGTAGCTGATAGATATATAACGCTGGAGATGCAAATAAGTCCCACTAGCGTTCCAATAGCCATAACACTTATGCGTTTATTTAAATAATCAGAGACCCATCCCAGTAAAGGACAGCCTATGGCCAAACCAAGATAAATAAAGGAGATATTTTTTGCTGCTGTGACTCTGGATAAGTGATACGCTTGCTCCAGAAAAGGCACTCCCCACAATCCACCAAATGCAGAAATCGGTGCAAAAGTAAAAGCACAATACAACCCCAAAATCCAATTTTGTCTCTGACCAATCACATCCAGCAATTGCGCAATGATCTGTTTATGCGCCGGTGGCTTTTTCGTTTCATTATTCTCATTAACAGCCAGAAATTTATCTTTTATTAACCACCCACAAAGTAACGCCAATACCAGACCAAAACCCGCGACGAATACTAAAGCATCACGCCACCCCAAATTGACCACCAACATCCCCAATGGCGCTTCTCCACCCATAGCTCCTAGCATAGCAATGGTGAGACCCAACCCAGACATAACAGCAAAATGCTTAGGCGGAACCCACACAGTCACCATCTTCAAATACGCGTTAAATGCAAATGCCGTCGTAAAACCAATACCCGCCCTAGCAATACCGGCTGTCAATACCGAACTGGTCCTGGCAAATACCAAAGTAAAAACAGTACTGGTCACCAGAGTCGTCACAATGACTTTTCGCGGATTATATTGATCTAATATCATCCCCGATGGAATCTGCATTAAAAAATAAGTATATAAAAAACTAGCGGTTAAATTGCCTAATCCCGCACCGGTTAGATGAAAATCACGCATCAAATCACTACTCATGACACTCGGTGATATCTGCAATAAATACTTATAAAAAATAAACAACCCGCTGATTATACAAACCAGATAAGGGTAGCATTGCCAGTGTCGCAATTTATTCATATGCCACCCATATCCCAGCCACCAAATAACTGAGTTAGATTAATCGGATGATCCATTCCCAACATTTGCGCCGCCAATGCTTCACCAATTGCTGCAGAATGTTTAAAACCGCGTCCCGAACAAGGCGAAGCCACTATCACTTTTTCATCATATCCCGGCAGATAATCAATCAAGAAACGATAATTAGGCGTACAGGTATACAAACACACCTTAGCGCTATTACACTGGTTGTTAACGCCGTGTAAATGCTGAATCACTTGTTCATGATAAAACTTCTGTTGTTCCGCAAAACTGACCTCTCGCACCACGGCTTCTGGGGTTAAACTCGCCTCCCAAGTTGCAGAGTTTTCATAAGCCACTTTAAGCACATCACGCTTAACTGGACTCGGCATAGCATAAAACATTTCCTCATTGCCAAGTAACCATACCGTCGGCGGAAATTGTCCTAGTTGAAATTGCGGGACAGCGGCTTTTGCTACCTGGAACCAATAAAAAACTTGCCGGTATATTTTAAATAATCGTGCTTTTTCTTGATCCAGCAACTGCGCAATCCAGGCGCCGACACTCAGGATTAATTTATCGGTAAAATATTGACCTTTATCCGTATCGATACGAATTTGCCCCAAAGGCATCCGTTCAAAGCGTAATAATTTTTCTTCGACATGAATATCGGCGTGATTATTTTTCGCCAAGGCCAGTTGCGAGAATATACAAGCTTCCGGCACTAAGATCCCCATATCTTTTTCATAATAAGCGATGAGGTCTTGCGTCACCTGGTTAAACTGGGGATAGGATTTTTTTAGCGCTTGTGCATCTAAAATGCGATGCTCTAAAGCTAATTCTTTAGCCGAAGCAATGGTATTTTGTAAAAAGCTACTTTTTTCCAATGAGCCAATCATCAAACCACCGGTGTGATGATGTAATGCGCCAAAAGCACCTTGCGTTTTAGCGGCAATCATCGCCCATAACTCGTGGGAACGCTGTGCCGTTAAGGCGTATTCTTGAAACTCACCGCCGCTTAAGCGCGTAAACCGACTTTCACCGTGACTGGAACCATAAATATGTGGCGGAGAATATTGATCTATTCCGAGTACTTTGAGTTTAGAGGAAGATTTTTCCGTGAGCTGGTAAAGCGTGGCGCTACCTACCGCGCCTAACCCGATGACGATGATGTCGTAATGATTGGATTTTGATTGCATTAGCTTCTCATAAAAAAATCTTCATACCAATAATTTGCTTGCAAATATAGCATGTAAACGCTAGGCTGAACATTTTATAGCACCCTTGGGGTTTGCAAGGGACAATACAACAAAAAAGGAAGAGAAGCCATGTCAGATGAAAAAGCCACCCCCATACACCCAATAAAAATCGTTACGATTGTTACAGGAGTGGTTTCCTTACTGCTGGCTTTCGGCGCCATTGGGGCAGCTGATACCCACCAACCCTACCGCATTCAAATGGGATTAGGCTTGGGTGCATTGGGTGGTAGCTTACTTACATTCATAGGCGCCATTATATCAGGGTGTATTTCTGATGAGGGCCCCAATGATTTTCATCCAGACCAAAATCGAGTTATACAGAATACGCCAACAGACGATAAAATGACCGTCGATAAGCCAGAAGAACTGACTACTCAAGAACCTGATGACGACTCCGTTGAATATATAACTTCAAGCCAATACACGCCATTAAACCCTGGAAGCTGGGGAGTAAACTAAACTGAAAAATTACGGACAAAATGATGGAACTACTCCTTCTCCCAACGCGGAAGAAGGAGCTCAAGATAATTTTAGCTACCCTTTATGGCTCACCTTCCTCTTCCTAAGCCAATCCCTATAAAATTCGGCGGCAGTTGTCCCGGCGCAAGCTCATGACCATACTTTTGCATTATTTCACCCACTTTTCCTAATGCACCAAAGCCAGCTGCTGCTATACAAGCGCCAAAACTAAGCTTATTTAACGAATCTTGAGGCGTAGGCACTAGAATAGTTGGACCCGAATAATCAGATTCACCCGCCTGTAACGTGATGTTGGTGCAATACTTCTCATAAATATTATGACCACCTGCATCTTTTGCCACCCACCCCCCACTGTAATTTGAGTTGAAATAAGCTAAACCCCAAGCTACACCTAGCGAAGTAAGACAACCTAGCACTTGAGAACAATTTTTGTTTTCTATAGCTTCAATCAAGTTAATCGCTGTTTGGAATGACACCAAGGCTGTCAGAGAATATATTCCTGCTCCTTGAATAACAATTCTGAAACCAGTTGCAGTTTCAAAATCTTCTTGATCCATGTCTTTATATGGATTATCACAGGTTCCTTGTTGACTATCAGAGATAGCTTTCTGTTTACCTTCATCATAACCTTGCTTATAGATTTTTTTCTGATCCTGAACTACCTCCATGATTTCTGCTGCTGCACCAGCAACACCAAAAAAATTAAATCCATTTTTACTCCATTTTGTGAGTCCATGACCTAAATTATTAATAAATGTTTGCCGAGCTGGGGGTATTGGAGGTTGAGGTTGAGGTTGGGGTTGAGGTTGGGGTTGAGATTGGTCAGGTGTAGGTTCAGGTTGAGAGGAATCTGAAATCACTACTTCAAGTGGTGGGTCAGTATTTATACTCGAATTTTGTTCCTCTAATAAAGGCTTTCTTGCATCTTCCACTATACAATTCTCCGCTAATTTTATTATAAAGGCTTACTCTAAGCATACTCATCAACTGCCATTGTCATGGATTTCCAAAATCTAACGTTCGTAACTTAGCATATTTCAGCTGCAAGCACTAGGACCCCACTCTCCAGAAAGCATGAAGCTTCTTTACACCATATACTCTATAATCCACTAACAAACCATCCCATGGGATTTTTTATGTCAAACCTAACCATCAATTTAACCCCACAACTTTATAGTTACCTACAATCTACTTCCCTACGTGAACCTGAGATATTAAAACAATTGCGTGAAGAAACAGCTGCGCTGCCACAAGGCCGCATGCAGATATCACCCGAACAAGGACAATTCATGCGTTTATTGGTGGAAATATTAAATGCCCGCAAAACTGTGGAGATAGGTGTGTTTACTGGCTATAGTGCTTTATGCACTGCTCTATCCCTACCTCCAGAAGGCAAATTAATCGCTTGTGATGTAAACAAAGAATGGACAGATATCGCACAACGTTATTGGCAAAAAGCAGGTATTGCTCAAAAAATCAAGCTCAAATTAAAACCCGCTTTAGATACATTAGCGGAACTCATACACCAAGGCGAAGCCAATAGTTTTGATTTTATCTTCATCGATGCCGACAAGCAGAACTACAAAAATTATTACGAATTCGCATTACAATTATTACGCCCCGGCGGTCTGGTCGCTGTTGATAATGTTTTATGGAGCGGCAAAGTTGCCGATCCTACGATTCAAGATGCCTCAACCATCAGTATCAGAGAATTCAATGGCCATTTATTGCAAGACCCTAGAATCACCCTCAGTTTACTACCGCTGGGTGATGGCTTAAGCCTGGCACGCAAGCGCTAAAACTCGACCCAAAACCTCAAGCCATCTGCTACTTCCTACTCTGAATCAACGAAAACCACACCACGCCCATTACTAACATTGCCAACACAAGGCCCACCGGCAATTTAACCGTTGGCACCCCTGGTGTAACCGCCAGTAAAAAAGTACCTACCATCACCATCCCCACATTGATGAAATTCATCATCGCTGATGCATTGGCTTTATCTTCAGAAGTGGAGGTAGCAATACTCGCGCCATTTCCTACAATTAAACAATTACCAAACATCAAAATAAAACCACAGCCAATTAACACGGGGATATTAACCAGCCCCAAATAAAACAACACACAGAACAGCACCGCAGCCGAAATATCAATCATAAAACCCGCCAACATCAAGATTCTGACAGAGAATCGAGATGCCAATTGCGCTGAAACAATCGAGCCCAATGCGGTACCGACAAAAGGAATTAACCCAATCAAGCCATAAAATTGCGGGGTTAAATGCAAATCATTAATCGCAATAAAAGGTGAACTCGCCACATAGAGGTAAACACACATCCCCGATAAGGCAAAAAATAAAGTCGTAGAAATCAACAACTTATTTTTTAATGCAATGCCATAATTTTTCAGAATTTGCTTGGCATGCGTGGCATCCTTTTTCAATTCTTGCGCGGTTTCTTTAAGCCATGCTGCTGGAAGAATTAAAGCTAACCCATAAATTAACAGAAAATAAAAACAACTGATCCAATGAAAATAACTGGTAAGAAAACCGCCGATAAAAGTTGCAATACCTGGCACAATAGCAAAAGCCAACATCAGATAAGCGACAATGCGACGCGCCTGCTCAGGATAATAGTGATCGCTGATAATCGTAAAAGACACAATTAATCCGGCGCTTGATCCCAGCGCCTCTAACAAACGCCCCAATATTAAAGCGCCAAATGAATGCAGCGGTTCTGAAGCAATGCTGATAAGTGACCCTATTGTCGCTATCACAATACCGATAAAAAACGCAGGCTTCCTCCCAAAACGATTCGCCAACGGCCCATAAATTAATTGACCAATGGCATAACCTAATAAAAATAAAGTGATAGTCAGCTGACTATGCCCACCGGAAATATGAAAATACGCAGCGATTTCTGGCAAAGCTGGCGCAAAAATTATCGCACCCATGGAGGCAAAAGAACTCATGATAATTAGGATAAGGATATGCGGTTCTTTTTGGTTTAAACGATGTTGTGAAGAAATAGATGTGTTCATAAGATTAGTTTCCAAATTTCCTCCCCCTTTAAAAAGGGGAGTTCGAAGAGATTTTAACATGCATGTTTTTGATTTTCGCGCCAACAACTAAATTCACAATAAGTTCGTATATCGCAAAATTCCGATATTTGCGATTAAAAAATTTTTACAACTCTTTAAGCGCTTTAGTCAAAGCTTGAATCGCTTTCTCATTACGCTTACAAAACGTCCACTGCCCTTTGCGCTCCATAGTAATAAGTCCCGCCTGCTGCAACAGCGCTAAATATTGTGAAACCGTAGATTGCGACAGGCCAATTTTTTGTTCAATCAACCCCACACAAACTCCCTCTGCCTCTACATCACACACAGGCGATGAAAAATGCTTGCCCGGGTCTTTAAGCCACCGCAAGATTTTCAAACGCTTTTCATTGGAAAGTGCTTTCAGGATAGGAGTGATATTCATCATAAAATCATTATATCGTATTTTTTCGATATGTCAATTTCCTCTTTAACCCATCATCTCAATAATCAAAACTACATTAGCCAAAATGATAATAATAGCCCCCAGCCAACCTAACCACCGCATCCACCGACTATTAACCAACAACCCCATCCGCCTTTTATCTGAAGTCAACCGCAGTAGCGACACCATCGCCAAAGGCAACTGTAAACTTAAAAATACTTGAGAACCCACCAGCAGCTGCATCGTCGAGCGCTCACCAAAATAAATCAGAACAAATAAAGCAGGAACCAATGCCAACATACGTGTCACCAACCGCCGTAACCAAGGCTTCATGCGCATACGAATGAAACCGCACATCACCACCTGCCCCGCCAAAGTCCCAGTGATCGTCGCACTCTGTCCAGCCGCCAACAGCATAATCGCAAATACCAGTGCCGCCATACCCGTACCCAACAACGGCACCAATAAACGATGCGCATCACTTAACTCAGTGACATGCAAATGTCCCGCCTGATGAAAAACACTGGCCGCCAACACCACCAACGCTGCATTCAACAACATCGCCACACTAAGCGAAATCAACGTATTAAACTTCGCTATAGAACCGGCCTTTACTTTGCTAATACCCGCATAACGCTGTAACACCAAATTCGAATGCAAATAAAGATTATGCGGCATCACCGTCGCACCAATTACACCCAAGGATAAATACAGCAGTTGTGAATCAAACACCAAGCGGCCGCTCGGCAAAAATCCGCGCAAAACCTCAGCAATAGCCGGTTGCGCCAGCGCCAATTCATAAACAAAACCACAGGCAATAATAAAGAGAAAAGAAATGATAATCCGTTCCAGCAACCTCGAGCCACGTCTATCTAGCATCAAAAGCAAAAACACATCCAAACTCGTCAGCACGACCCCCAAAATAATGGGAATGGCAAATAACAATTTCAGCGCAATGGCAGAACCAATCACTTCAGCAAGATCCGTAGCAACAATCGTGAGTTCTGCTGCAATCCAAGCCGGCCACACTAAACGCGGCCATTGCTCCCGCGAAGACTCAGCTAAATCCTTGCCCGTTGCAATACCAAGCCTTGCACTCATTATTTGCAAAAGCATAGCCAAGAGGCTAGATATGAATACCACTGACAATAAGGCATAACCTGCATAGGAGCCTCCGGCAATATCCGTTGCCCAATTCCCTGGATCAATATAACCTACCGCCACCAGAACCCCCGGCCCAGCCAAAACCAGTCCCCGCCACCCAACTGCTTTTATAGGAGAGCCCGCGTATGGCGGCGTTGCTACGGATAATGTTGGCGAAATAGCCTCTGATTTACCGGCATCAGCCACACGCGCCGTTAATTTTGCAGTCACCTCATCCATAATTAATCAGGCACTATCGGTGTATCACGTTTGGGTATTTTCGCCAACACTGATTCTGAAATATGCAAATGTGCCCGCACCAATTCATGCGGCGTCAGCGCCAGCCATTGTGCCAACGAAATATCTTCAAAATGATCGCTGCGAAATAACTCTAAAAATCTCAAAGTGGTGCTGCCGGTATTTTCCACATAATGCGGCATAAAACACGGCACATAACCAATGTCACCGGCTTGATAATCATAAGTAGACGCATTGGACTCGGCATTAAATACCGTCATCCGCGCTTGGCCTGAAAGGTAGTACTGCAACTCATCCCCATTCGGATGCCAATGTAACTCACGCATACCACCGGGTTCGATTTCAACTAAGGCTGCAGCAATGGTTTTTGACGCGGCAAATACTTTAGAGTCGACAATACGAAGATTGCCGCTTTTAGTACGCACCGGTTCCTGGCTTAACATGCGGTGGCTAAACCATTGCGGCACGGGACCTGCGCCGGCTAAACGGTCTGCAGTTAATGGACCGGGTATCCGTGATGGAAAAATATATAATTCTTTCTGTGGGAGATTCGCAAACGCACGCGTAGAAACGCCAAAATTCTTCGCTAATACTTCTTTTGGCATATGAGAAATGACTTCAGATAGCAAAAATGTTTTGTTTTCATCAAAACTACCATCATCAAACACCAGCAAAAATTCACAACCATCTTCCTCAAGTCCTTGAATGGAATGCGGAATCCCTGCGGGGAAAAACCATAAATCCCCCTCCATCACATCATCAGCAAACGTACGATAAGCAGAATCCACCGCCGTAATCCGTGCCCGCCCTTTCACCATATACGCCCATTCCGACTCCTTATGCCAATGTAATTCACGAATGGCGCCAGCTTCCAGCCGCATATTGACAGCAGCGAGTTCTTTGGCAATCGATAATTCACGCACCGTCACCTGACGCGCCCAACCGCCCTCCTCCAGACGCATGTGGCTGTCAGTGAATGACCATTTTAAATTAGGCATGGTGCCGGCATCGGTCATTGGCGGGCTGAGTCGATCGGGACTGCCCGCTTCCAGCGCCGGATTGCGCGGACCGAGAATGGAAGCCTTGAGTTTGTTGCGAGCCGGACGGTGCACACGCACAGTCCTTTTAGGTTCCTGTCTGCGTTTCATAAAAACCTCCCTTTAAACAATATCCTTGCTGGTATTGTTAGTATAGAAGGCTTTTAGGGGTTTGCAGGAACTTTGAAACGGGAACAGCCTCTTTGATTCTGCTGAACTACCCAGCCTCTTTTGAAAAAGGGGGTGACTTTGCTAAACTAGAATCTGTCTTCACACCAGAACATTCACTTCCCCCTTAAACTTTACCTCGAGCAACTCATCATGCACAACCTCCAACTCGCGATCGCTAACAAAAGTTATTCCTCCTGGTCACTACGCGCCTGGTTGACCCTAACTCACTTTAATATTCCTTTCGAAGAAAAACTGATCCTTTTAGATCAAAATGAAACTACACAACAGATTAAGAAAATCTCCCCTTCCGGTTTCGTCCCGGCATTAAAAATTAATAATCAATTTACCGTTTGGGATTCCATGGCCATCTGTGAATTTTTAGCAGAAACTTTCCCTGAAAAAGCGCTATGGCCTAAAGACGCCCAAAAACGTGCCTGGGCACGTTCTATTTGCCAAGAAATGCACTCAGGTTTTCACACTTTACGAGAAAATCTGCCCATGAAGTGCCATCTGGTTTTAAAAGAATTCGATTATTCTAGCGCTGACCAAGATATCAAACGCATTGTCTCGCTTTGGCAAGAATGTTTAGAAACACACCAACAACAAGGACCCTATTTATTCGGCGCATTTTCTATTGCCGATTGCATGTATGCACCTGTCATTCTGCGATTCCGCAGTTATGCAATACCACTTGCAGGGATGACCCGCCAATATTATGCAACTATGCTGGAAAACCCCGCCTTACAACAATGGCTACAAGATGCCGCAAAAGAACCCTGGCGCCTTGAGAGCCACGGAGATTAATTGATGGCATCTTCTAAGAAAAAGTCTATAAATTTTCTTACCTTGGCCTGGACATAACGGTACTTAGGATAGTAATAATAAACACTGGCGCCAGTTGCCTGATATTCCGCAAGTACCTCAATCAATTCCCCCTGCGCTAATATTTTTTCCAGCAAATAAAGTGGTAATTGCACCAAGCCTAAGCCTTCTTTAGCACATTCAATCATGGCGCTAACGCTGTTCAATAATAAATAAGGTTGCAAAATAATTTTGTAGCCGGCGTTTAATTTTAAGGGTTGTGCTGATCGCACCTTATGCTCAATATAATGATGCCGACTTAAATCTTCTAGTGTGTGGGGCATACCATTTTCAGCAAAGTACTGCTTAGATGCGCATAAAACATAGCGCGTCGATGCCATTCTTCTTTGTATAATTTCAGCTGGCGCAGTTAAGGAAAACCCTACCGCCAAGTCGACTTGCTCGCGATTAAAATCTGGCATTCTCTCATGGGTATCAATCACCAGTTTTATTTTAGGATAAGTCTCAAGGAAAGATTTTATTTTGGGGTAAATCAACTGCCTAGCAAAAAAGTCAAATACAACGACATGTAGATCACCTTCTGGCTCCTCATTAAATTGTCGACAAATAGCACGTGTATCTTCTAATTCTTTTTTAAGCCGTAAACACTGAGATAATAGTAACCTTCCCTGCTCAGTTAAATGCAGACGTTGCCCTTGGCGAGCAAATAAATCGACTTGGTAGTCTGATTCTAAACGCTTAATTTGTTTGCTTAGAGAGGCTTTGGTGATACCTAAAGCGTCAGCTGCAGCAGTTAGGCTGGTTGCTTGGGCTACATAAATAAATAGTTCAAAGCGATGTAAATCGGACATAGGTGTTAACCTAAACGAAACAATTGTTGATAATTATACTATATATGTCCAAAAAAGAAGCACATATAATGCACCAAGAAAAATATCACCACTCCTATCAAGAAAGAAGCAAATTAGACAAATGAGGAAAAAATGCCCTTACTAGCCCTATGCTTAGGTTTTTTCATGGTGATTATTGATGTCACTATCGTCAATGTCTCCTTACCCATCATGCAAAGCAGCCTGGGTGGCAATGTTTCCTGGCTGCAATGGGTAGTCGACGGTTACACCTTAACCTTCGCCTGCTTACTATTATCAGCAGGTAGCCTGGCAGATCGACTCGGCGCAAAAAAAGCTTTTCAATGCGGTTTACTATTATTTGTATTAACCTCAATAGGCTGCGCACTTGCCAATGCTTTCTGGTCATTAACTGCTTTCCGTTTGCTGCAAGGCATCGCTGGCGCATTTCTCGTGCCTACATCGTTGGCATTAATCAACGGGTTATATCCTGATAAAAAAGCCAGAGCCAAAGCCATTGGCATTTGGGGAAGCATGGGCGGCATTGCCGCTGCTTCAGGACCGATTTTAGGTGGGATTCTCACAGCGAGTTTTGGTTGGCGGGCAGTTTTTTGGGTGAATGTACCGATTGGATTGCTGGCGATTCTTTTGACGGCAAAATATATTGTCCATCCCCCACATAATCCAAGCCCAATTCAGACAAAATTTGATTTCAAAGGTCAAATCACCGGCATCATTAGCATCGCTGCTTTATCTTTCAGTTTAATCGAAACTGGAAACTTGGGTTGGTCATCCAGTATCGTACTAATTGGATTTTTAATCTTTTTTATCACGTTTAACGCTTTTTTATGGATTGAATACCACACAAAATTTCCTATGCTGCCTTTGGGTTTGTTTAAATCAACTGAGTTTTCCATTGCTATCGTGATAGGCATGATTATCAATTTTGGTTTATACGGAGAACTTTTTACTTTGCCATTGTATTTTCATCAAATGAAAACCTATTCGGTATTACAAATAGGGCTGGCAATACTGCCTCTAACTGGAATTGTAACCGTAGCATCATATGTATCTGGAAAAGTTATCAGCACCGAAGGCAGCAAGCTTCCTATGCTCATTGGGTTAATCATCGGTGCGCTTGGTTTTGCTGCTTTGCTGATAACAGATAAAAATACCGCTTATTATTGGCTAATATTACCTTTAGCCGCCATCGGCTTTGGCACAGCTTTCACCATGCCGGCAGCTACCATCACCGCCATTCAAGTTGCACCAGAAAATCGTGCTGGCATTGCCTCAGGTACGTTTAATGCCAGTCGACAATTAGGTAGCCTATTGGGTGTTGCTTTATTTGGAACTATCATCGCCAGTTCAACACATTTTATGACTGGGATGCATATTACACTGATTATCGGCAGTGCTTTATATTTTATGGGAAGCCTATTGGCGGCTTGTCTTAAGATAGCTGTTTAAACATTACCCTTTCATGAAATTTAAGGTTTTAAGTCAATAGAAATATTACTGTATTGTTCGTTATTAGCATTATTTGTTAATTTGAGCATGAATCCTCAAATTTATATTTCACCTAATTTTTATCATAAGCAGATACTACATCATATGCAACATCTGCTACACCGAGTTAAAAATCCTATGCCAAACATTAAAACACGCAAAAAATTCCATACACCCAATATAACCAGTTATGTTAACCTTCTAACATGGTTTTATAAAGCAAATTAGTAATATCCTTAAGCGGTTTGCTTTCAGATTGATCTTTTATAACGATTTTTTCTTTAATTTGGGATTCTTCTTGCATAGGAGTCTTAGCCCATCGCCCTACTTGTCCCACTTTTATAAGATTAGATGCCTGAAGTTGTTGACCAGCCTTTAACTCTTTAAGAAAAATAGTTACCAAGCTAGTATGCACTTGTATATTTAAATCCTTACCTTTAGTAACCAAAATTTTCTTAAGACGCTCTAATCTAGAAATCAAGTCATTCGATGAGTCTTTTATATGAAACGAATACACCCCCTTCTTTTCAGTATCCTTTATTATTTCATTTTCTATATCCTCTAAAAAATCTTTTACCTTATCTTCAAATTGGCTTCGCACCTCTGGGTTTTTGCATTTTAAAGCCGCAATCAATAATTTTTCACCGCCACAAATATCTCTTTCAACAACCAATCCTCCTAAATGATAGAAGGCAAGATTCAGCATAGATTCAGGATCTCCTTGCTTAGCAGCTAAGGAGTAAAAATAAAAAGCTTCCTCAAAATTTTCATTCACATAAAGACCTTGTTCATAATAAGCTGCGAGTTTTTTCTGAGCCTCAAGAACACCTTGATACGCTGCCAACCTAAGCAAATTAATGGCCGCTTTAGGATTGGCTTTTACACCAATTCCATCTTCATAACAACGCGCCATATGAAATAAAGCTAAAAACGATTCCGAAGATACTGATTCCGTAAGAGAAGAATAGATGGAAAAAGCCATTTTGGGGTTTTTCGAAACTCCTTTACCTTGCTCAAAAGCTTGTGCCATCGCAATAGAAAAAACAACAGATTCGGTAGTCTCTTCACCACTAGAAGAAGTCGACACATGCTTCATTTCACGAGGTAAATCGTCGCTGCTAACAGATTCGATAACCTCTTCATCGCCAGAAGAAGTCGCCACTTGATTCATTTCACGAGGTGAATCATTGCTGCTAACAGATTCGATAGCCTCTTCATCGCTAGAAGTAGTCGTCACCTGCTTCATTTCACGAGGTGAACCATCGCTGCTAGCAGATTCAACAACCTCTTCATCACTAGAAGAACTCACCACCTGCTTCATTTCACGAGGTGAATCATCGCTGCTATCGGAAGCACAAGTCATTTTAGATTGTTTATAGGCTTTTAACCTAGCTTCATATTGAATCCTCCAATCTTCGGCCGCTTCTGCAATAGTCGTGAATTTATTAATACGAATACGAATTATCCCCATTGTTTCGACCCCATGTTCCTTATAGCAACTTAACAAATGTTGATCGCGTCTTTTATCCTTTACTTTATCGTGGAAAATATCACCATCTATATCAGCAATATAACCAACATTTTCGTCCAGCACATCAACCTGACCATCCACATAAAACATATCACATAGAAATTGGTCTTTAATTTTTTGATTTTTTTTGAACCAATACTGCGTTTTCACATACTCAATAAGATTATATTCAAAAGAATTTTCATCGACGACAGGACGTCGTTTTTTTATCAAAATAGCCATTTCTTCAGAAATGGGCTGTTTACAGTGACGGATATATTGTGCAACTTGGTTAACATAACTGTGATATTGTTCTAGTCGAGATTTTGGTTTCTGAGCCTGTTCTTTAAGGGCTGATTTAAAAAACTCGGTTAACTCATTGGTCAAAGTCGGTTCTAATACTTGTGAAATAAGCGCTCCATACAAGGCATTGGCTATGCCATCAAAATGTAGCCACCTTGCTGAACGTGGATTATTTATTTTACTCAGTAAGTCTTTGACCAAAGATTTAAGCCTTTCGCTACTGTTCTGGCCTTGTGCTTGTACAATATGTCCACTTGAAATTAATATCTTGGAAATCACCACCGCAGTAGTTTTTTTATGAGTAGCAAAAATTCCTAAAATAGCCTCTAATGATAACATATTCAGGTCAGACCTATATGAACCAACCCTTTTTATATCTCGACAAATGTGCGATAAAGAATTAACAGTCCTCAATAAAACATGCACATTTACAGCAGAAGCGCTTGAACTTTTAGGTTTAATTTCTGAACTTTTTAAGGAATCTCGGCAATAGCGATCGACGCAAGCTAAATTTAACTTATCAACATTGTTAATACGTTTAATTTCTATTAATTTCCGCAAGCCATCTAAAGCTACATCAATCATAGAAAGATTAGCAGATGAAACAATTCTTTCTAACAAAAAATTGATACTTTCTATCGATACGCGACGATTTAATAATCCACATTGCGCTAACTCGGTTATTCCATTAAAGTAATTCGCTGCCTGTTCTGCTGTGACCTCTTGCTTCTTAAATAAACTATCAACTCGATCTACTGGCACTGCATCAAAATACCCAAATTCAGCAAATTTTCCCATCCAAGAAATTGAGCTCGATAAACCGCTTTGCGATATTAATTGATGTTTTCTTAAGCTCTCTAGTAAAGAGAATACGCTATTTGCATTTGCTAAATCTGAACTTTGAAATTGATCTGTTTTCAATATGTCATGCAGATAATTGAGAATAGTTGCAACAGAATCTCCTAGTGTCCTATCAAACGGCTTTAAGCTCTTGCTAGGGATTCTTTTTAACAGATCATCCGCTTGTTGTATAAAAGAAAAAACCAGTGGATAAACTTTTGTTGCGCGACCCGTGGGCATTGCAAATAAAATATCCTTATATTTATTCATCAAATAACCAATAAATCTTCCTACACACGCCGGATCATAGTGTTTATTCCAAGCCCAATAGTTGGTTAGCATTTCGCGCAAGGTGGTATTGAGAATTTCTAACCTTGTAATGAGAGAGGTTGACTGAGTATCAACTTTAGTACAATATTTTGTCGGATTTTGTAAGCCTGTTTCTATATCTGTTTCAGCAACAAGTATTTTCCCTTTCCATGCATATTTTTTATCTTTCCGTTCTGGTCTATTGCTTTCAGTGCTCATATACTTTCTCCCAGTATTATTATAATTGCGTGGGAGTATATGGCTGCTATCTTAAGCGAATATTAGAAGCTCAATGCTTCACAAAAAACAAATCCTACACGAGTTAGATTTTTATAAAAAAATTTATAAGCTTAGCTTAAGATTAAGAATTAACACGGCATGAATCCTTAAGAGGTAAGAAGTTAAAATGATGTTTGAGGATGTTCACGGGATTATTCAATATTCTTGATTATGCTCATTCACAGGGACGCCTTGGCGCAGTATTTTGTATTGTACCCAGCTCCTCCTGTTCTGCCATACTCATTAAAACAGTTTTTTGGGGTTGCTGCCAACATCCAAACATGAAACCTACCTCCAACCAGATTACGAATTTTTTTCATATTGTGTTTTCCTAAATGAATCCCTTATACTTCAGTACTACTTGAAATGGATAGACAAATACCATAAATAGATGAAACTAAAAAAACCCTAATATAACGGGTCTATCTAAACTGAAGATGATAGGACACAAATTGACTTCCTTAAGGCTATATGGACTCACAATGGAAATTTCTTATTCCTTTTTAATATTAACCGCTTTTGGTTTAGGCATTCGTCACGGTTTTGATCTAGACCATTTAGCCACCATAGATTCAATCACTAAAAATATGGATAATCAGCCCTATCTAGCTAAAGCCGTTGGATTTTTATTTTCTCTCGGTCATGGGTTAATTATCATTCTACTGAGTTCAATTATTGGTCTTGGTCTGTTTAAAAATAATTTTCCACACTGGCTAGAGGGATTTGGCGATCTAGTTTCTATCTTCTTTTTATTTACTTTTGGAATTAGCAATTTATATATTACCTTTAAGCAATCAAAGACTCGCCCCATTTATCTTAAAGGAATTTTTGCCAAATATTTATTGACAAAGACAACTCAACCCTTATTGATCGTGCTAATTGGCGCTTTATTTGCCTTATCATTTGATACATTTACCCAGGTATCATTATTTTCTTTAGAAGCTGCCGCAATGCACAGTTGGTTGTTTTCAGGGATTCTAGGTTTTATATTCATGTTTGGCATGATGGTATCCGATGGCATCAATGGATTTTTGGTGGGGGTATTACTTACCAATATACACAAGAAATCCTATATCATTTCCAAAGGATTGGGTATAGGTATTGCATTTTTCAGTTTAGTAATCTGTACAATGAATTTGATAAAATTAATTGCCTAGGCTTACAAAGAGGTTGATAGTGTCATGCATGAATTATCGCTTTGCAAAAACATGGTAGCCATTATTTTAAATCATGCCGAGCAACTCGCCGGAAAGTCTATAAAAATAATTCATATCGAGATCGGCGAATTAATCGCAGTAGAATCTGCTACATTTTTGTTTAATTTTAATGTTATAAAAAAAGCTACCATTTTAGAAAAATCCCAACTGAATATGATTACCATCTTGGGACAAGCTTTTTGCGAGACATGTCAACAAGTCATCAGGATATCATCTTACTATCAACCTTGTACCCTTTGTGGTAATTTTTCCTTGAAAATTATTGCTGGACAAGAATTGCGTGTTAAATCAATGGAGGTAGAATAATGTGCGGAATTTGCGGGTGCAGCAGCAACGAATTGCACCATGATACAAATCATTCTCATAATCATCACCATGAACTAAACCAAGTATTAATCGAACAAGACATCTTAGCTGCCAATAACGCCCTGGCTGTAAGCAATAGAAATTATCTACAACAGCAGAATATTTTAACCTTCAATGTCATGTCCAGCCCCGGTGCTGGAAAAACCACTTTATTAACCAAAACCATTGCCGATCTAAAAAATACCTTGCCTTTTTATGTCATCGTTGGCGATCAGCAAACCGATCATGATGCTAAGCGCTTTACCGAATTAAATATCCCTGCAAGACAGATTAATACCGGCAAAAGCTGCCACTTGGACGCCCATAGCATTCACCATGCACTCGATGAGTTTAATTTGCCATCCTCTTCAATTTTATTTATCGAAAATGTCGGTAATTTGGTTTGCCCTGCGCTATTTGACTTGGGAGAAGCCTATAAAATCATTATTCTTTCAGTGACTGAAGGCACAGACAAACCGCTTAAATATCCCTATATGTTCCATCATGCCGATGCAGTGATCCTATCTAAAATCGATTTATTACCTTATGTGGATTTTGACCTAAAGCAATGCTGTGAATTTATTAAGCAAATTAATCCCAAAACCCAAATTATCAGCGTATCGACTAAAACTGAGGAAAACCTGGTTAACTGGTATCAATGGTTAAAAGAGACATGGGATACACAAGAACATGCTGCAAAGAATACAAATACAAATTAGCGGCCAAGTACAAGGCGTTGGCTTTCGCCCATACATTTATCAAATTGCCCAGCAGTTAAAATTATCAGGATGGGTTCGCAATGATGCCCAAGGTATTACCCTACAAGCGCAAGGACACTTAGCTTCAAAATTACCTGAAACTTTATTAGCCAATTTGCCAACATTAGCTAAAATCCATTCTATTAAAACCTGCACTATACCTTTAATACCCTATGAAAGCGACTTTGCAATTATTAGCAGTGAGAAAGGGCAAACCAATACCATTATTCCGCCGGATGCGGCTATCTGCGCTGATTGTTTGTCGGAATTGTTTGATCGAAAAAGTCGTTTTTACCATTATCCTTTCTTAAATTGCAGCCACTGCGGTCCACGGCTAACCATTGCAGAAAACCTTCCCTATGATCGCCATGATACTGCCATGAAGTCATTTGCACTTTGCGCTCCCTGCCAACAAGACTATCATAATCCCGAAAATCGTCGTTATCATGCTGAACCCATTGCTTGCCCTGCTTGTGGTCCGCAATTTTCTAACTCCATCGAAAATATTGCCTCCAGGATCAAGCAAGGAGAAATCATCGCCATCAAAGGAATAGGCGGTTATCAACTCATACTAGATGCGCACAATGAAAAGACCATTGCCCGTTTGCGCGCAAGAAAACAACGAAAAGCAAAACCTTTAGCATTGATGATGCTGAATGTGAGTTCAATTCAATTGTTTGCAGAATATAATTCTACCGAGGAAAAATTACTAACAAGCCCCATGCGGCCAATCGTCTTATTGCGGAAAAAAGTAAATAGCCTAGGCGCGCCATCATTATCTAACCTTATCGCCCCAGACTTAGCACATATCGGCGTCATGTTACCGTATACCGCATTCCACTATCTTCTTTTCCATGCCTTGAGTGCCGCCGCAACCCATTCAACTACTTGGCTAGAAGAAGCAAATGCAATCGCATTGATTGTCACCAGCGCCAATACCTCAGGCAATCCACTCATCATTGAAGATATACAAGCCACGCAAGAATTAACCGCAATCGCTGATGATATCGTCGCTTATAATCGCCCTATCGTGACACGAGCCGATGATTCCGTGCTAAAAATCATAAACCAAACGCCCTTCTTTATTCGTCGTGCGCGCGGATTTGTACCTACGAGTATTCCATTAGCTTGCGCCATACCTTCTACTCTGGCGGTGGGTGCTTATCTTAAAAATACTATATGTATCACGCGGAATGATGAAGCCTTCTTATCGCAGCATATTGGCGATTTAAACAATAAATCCACCATCCAATTTTTCCATGAGACTATTCATCACTTACTTAAATTTTTAAATGTGCGGCCAGAATGCATTGGCCATGATTCACATCCCGATTTATATTCCAGCCGCTTTGCTGAACAGTACGGCCTACCGACTTTGAAAATACTGCATCATCACGCGCATTTGGCCGCTACCGCTGCCGAACATCATATCCAAGAACCCGTCTTAGGATTAGCTTTGGACGGTCACGGCTATGGTATACTTGGCGAAAATTGGGGAGGAGAACTGATGTTGTTAAAGCATACCCAGTGCCAACACTTAGCCGGCTTCAAACCCTTACCGCTACCTGGCGGGGAACAAGCCGCTAAACAACCTTGGCGCATGGGAGTAAGCGCTCTTTACAGCCTAGGATTTGATTCCCAAACAATCAGCCAATCTATCCAACACGCTGATGTGCCTTTGCTAATCCAGCTATTAAAAAACTCAACCAATATACCTCTAACCAGTAGTTGTGGACGCTTGTTTGATGCAGCTTGCGCCTTGCTAGGCGTACATCTTACCTCGCAGTACGAGGGGCAAGCAGCAATGAAACTGGAGAGTCTGGTTACAAAGCCGCAAGTCTTGCCCCAGGGCTGGCTGATTGAAGGTCGCATGTTGAACCTCTTACCCCTGCTTAAACAACTTATCACTTTAGACGCAATGACGGGTGCTAACTTATTTCATGGTACACTGATTGCAGCTTTGCATGATTGGGTGGTGACTTGGTCAAAGAGAACACACATGAATACCGTTTTATTGAGTGGGGGTTGTTTTCTAAATAAAATTCTCACCGAAGGCTTGGTGCAATTACTGACCGCCTCCCACATCAAAGTATTATTTTCTAAAAAAGCGCCGCCGAATGATGCCGGCATTTCCTTAGGTCAAGCATGGATAGCAGGATTATCATGTGTTTAGCACTTCCCGCAAAAATAACCAAAATCTTACCCCAGCAAAGAGCCATCGTGAATTTAGGGGGCATTGAAAGAGAAATTTCAGTTATTTTACTCGATCAGGTCGCTGAAGGAGATTATGTGATTATTCACGTAGGTTTCGCTCTAACGCGCCTTAATGAAATAGAAGCGCAAAAAACCTTAGCCTTATTTGCCGAAATAGGGGTAAACACCTGATGCGTTATATCGATGAGTTTCGCAGTGAACAGTTAGCGCAAGTTTTATCGCAAAAAATTAATCTACTAGCCAATCCAGAACGGCGCTATCAATTCATGGAATTCTGCGGCGGCCATACCCACACCATCCACCGCTACGGCATCCCAGATTTATTGCCCGCTAATGTCGAATTGATTCACGGTCCAGGCTGTCCCGTTTGTGTATTACCCATCACGAGAATCGACCAAGTCATCGCTTTAGCCAAATTGCCGCAGACGATTCTTTGTAGCTATGGGGATATGCTGCGCGTGCCAGGCTCTTCACAAGTGAGTCTATTGAAAGCCAAAGCCGATGGTGCGGATGTCCGCATGGTCTATTCTGTCGATGATGCTTTAAACATTGCTCGACAAAATCCCAAACACAATGTGATTTTTTTTGCTATTGGGTTTGAAACCACTACACCGCCGACCGCTATCGCCATTGTGCAAGCTTTTGCTGAGCAGCTAACTAACTTCAGTGTCTTATGCAATCATGTATTAACCCCAGTGGCCATGACTGCGCTTTTAGCGATTCCAAAAACCGAACAGCCAATTGATTTAGACGGGTTGATCGGTCCAGCACATGTCAGCATTATCATTGGCAGCCAGGCTTATGCGGATATTAGCCGGCAGTATAAAAAGCCCATCGTGATTTCTGGATTTGAACCCCTGGATGTTTTGCAATCGATTTTAATGTTAATTCAGCAAATCAACACCGGTAAGCATGAAATTGAAAACCAATATACACGCGCAGTGAATGCACAAGGCAATTTGTTATCGCAATCCGTTATGCAAGAAGTCTTTGAATTACGAAGTAGCTTCGAATGGCGGGGTTTAGGTAAAATTCCACATAGTGCATTACAAATAAAACAAAAATATGCTGATTTTGATGCTGAAAAACGCTTCGCTCTACCTACCCAAGTAACTGCCAAGGAACATAAAGGTTGCGAGTGCGCTGCCGTATTACGTGGCATCAAAAAACCCACTCAGTGCAAATTATTTGTTAAAGTCTGCACACCGGAAAATCCACTGGGATCGTGTATGGTTTCTGCAGAAGGCGCCTGCGCTGCCGTCTATGCCTATGGAATCAAGGAGAGAATCAGATGAGCTATACCGCTGAATATCAGGCAAAACTGCTGAACCCCGATCAAGCCGTACAATTGCTACCTAAACGCGGCAATTTGTCTATGGGTATGGCAGTCAGTGAGCCACCTGAACTACTTAAAGCCCTTGAAAGAAGATTGAAATCTACTGGCAGCGACGCTGTTGAACAACTCAATGTTTATTATATGCACTCCGAACAGGCCTCGCGAGAAACTATTTTTAAATACGAATACATGGATAGAATTCGCCCCCATTCTTTTTTTATCGGTGCAACAGAAAGAGCATTATTAGCAAAAGGCAAACTAGAAAACAAAAAAACCGTCTATTATGTCCCTGGGAATTTCAGTTCTGTGCCAAATATTTTAGCAGAAATAGGCATAGAAGCTTTTATCCTCATGGTCTCACCCATGGATAAATCAGGATTATTCAGTTGCGGCACCAATAACGATTACACCTTATTGACCGCGCGCAGTGCCAAAACCTTGATTGTCGAAGTCAATCCGCATATGCCAAGGGTTTATGGTGATTCTTGTCTACACATTTCAGAAATTGATGCCATTGTCGAAAGCGCTAATCCCTTGCCAGAAACTTACGCCAAACCCATCACGGAATTAGATCAGAAAATCAGTCAGCTCATCATTACTTTAATACCAGATCGCGCCACCCTACAAGTGGGGATTGGCGGTGTGCCCAATGCAGTATGTCAGGCTTTACATCACCATCGTGGCCTGGGATTACATACTGAATTAATCAGTAACGGATTGATTGATTTATTACAAAGCGGTGCCATTACCAATAAGTACAAAAATATTAATCAGTATAAAAATGTTTATACATTTGCTCGCGGTGATAAATACGTCTACGACTTTTTAAATCATAATGCCAGTATGGAAATCTACCCGGTCAATTATGTGAATAATCCCTTAGTCATCAGTCAAAATGATAATGTCATTTCCATCAATGGTTTTCTAGAAATTGATTTTGCTGGCCAAGTCAATGCTGAAAGCATTGGCAAAAGGCAATACAGTGCGCCTGGCGGTCAACTGGATTTTATTCGTGGCGCGCAGTTATCAAAAAATGGCAAATCCATATTAGCTGCTTATTCTACTGCGCAAAATGCTAGTATTTCACGTATTGTACCTTATTTAGAGGGTCCAACTACCGACCCCAGAGCTGATATTCAGTATGTGGTTACCGAATATGGCATCGCCAATTTACGCGGCAAATCTGTGACCGAAAGAACGCTCGCATTAATTGAAATCGCTCATCCAACATTTAGAACTGCGCTCATGGAACAAGCGAAAAATTTGGGGTTTATTTAACCGATACAGGAATAACAAATGGAAGTTACCAAGAAAATATCCACTAAAAAAAATCTCAGTCCGCGTTTGGATATTAATAATGGAAAAATTGACCTAACCCATGGCAGCGGTGGCCGCGCCATGCAGCAGCTGATTGACCAATTATTTATTCCCGCATTTAAGAACCCCTGGCTAGATAAAAAAGACGATCAAGCTTGTATTTCCGTCAATCAAGGACGCCTGGTTATCACGACCGATGCACACGTCGTATCTCCACTGTTTTTCCCCGGCGGCACCATTGGCAGCCTAGCAGTGCATGGCACGGTCAATGACATTGCCATGTCAGGCGCAACTCCTTTGCATTTGACCGCAAGTTTTATTTTAGAAGAAGGTTTACCTTTAATAGATTTAGAAAAAATTGTCATTTCTATGGCAGAATCTGCACAAGCTGCTAATGTTACAATTATTGCCGGCGACACCAAAGTTGTTGAACACGGCAAAGGCGATAAAGTGTTTATCACAACCACGGGCATAGGTATTGTTCCAGATGGGCTTTATCTCTCTGTAGAAAAAATTCAGCCCAAAGATCATATTATCATCAATGGATTTTTAGGCGATCATGGTGTGGCAATTATGGCACATCGCAATAATCTGCAATTCCAAACTACTTTAGCCTCCGATACAGCGGCATTGCATGATTTAGTAGCGACGATGATTTCAGCTGCGCCAAATTTACGTTGTCTACGTGACCCAACCCGCGGTGGACTCGCCACAGTACTCAATGAATGGATGACACAAGCTGAGCTTGGATTTTATTTAGAAGAATCTAAAATACCTATACGCGAAGAAGTGGCAGGCGCTTGTGAGTTATTCGGTTTAGATCCACTTTATATTGCCAATGAAGGGAAGTTAGTGGCTATTTGTCCGCCAGAAGAAAGTCAACAGTTAGTTAACGCCATGCAGCAGCATCCTTTAGGTCAACATGCTGCCGTGATTGGTCATGTGACAGAAGACGCTCCGCATTTTGTGCAGTTAAAAACTAAATTGGGTGGCGTGCGTAACGTAGATTGGTTGGTAGGAGAACAATTACCTAGGATTTGCTGAAAACAATGACTCACTCTTCTTGAAAAAATCGGGTGAGCAGTTACATTGGAATAAAGGAAAATTATGGAAAAAACCCTCTACTTTTTACCACAAGCCCAGTTGCAGTTTTTGATAGATGCTTTAGCGCAAGCTGGATACCAGTGCATCGGTCCTCAAGTACGTGATGGCGCTATTATTTATGACACCTTATCTCAAGCTGAACAATTACCGTGGGGTATACGCGATGTACAATCACCAGGCGGATATCGTTTAGAAAAAATTCCGCAACATGAAGCCTTTGCCTTTGCCAACGGACCGCAAGCGCTAAAACCGATTTTATTTAAACCGCAAGAAATTTTATGGAAAGTCCAACGCAACGCACAAGATAAACTTGAATTTGTACCCACACCGGAAGAAGAACAACCTATCGCCATCTTCGGCGCAAGAGCCTGTGATTTAGCTGGCATGGCCATACAAGACAAAGTATTTATTCAGGCCCAGCATCCTGATTTACGTTATAAAAGCCGTCGCGATCGATTATTTGTCATTGCGATCAATTGCACTTATTCTTCCGCAAATTGCTTCTGTGTCTCTGCGGGTACCGGCCCAGAAGTCACGCATTCCCAGGATTTATTAATCACCGAATTACCTGAAGGTTTTATTATTTCGGCTCATACCGACAACGGCCGTAATATTCTAAAACCTCTTACTTTATCATTTGCAGATGCTCAACAATTAAACCAAGCCCAAGAACGCGTAAAAGCTGCAGCCGATATGCAGACTAAACGCATCCCTTTAGATAATAAGTCAGGATTACGCGATTTATTATTTTCAAGCTTAGAACATCCACAATGGGAAAACGTGGCAGAACGTTGTCTGTCCTGCGGCAATTGTACCTCCGTATGCCCTACTTGTTTTTGTCATAGTGAAAGTGATAAACCTGCAATGGATCGGAGTCACTCTACACATGAACGCATGTGGGATTCTTGTTTTAGCGCAGAGCATAGCTACTTAAATGGCAAAGTATTACGTGATGATACGCGTAAACGTTATCGGCAATGGCTGACACATAAAGTCGGCAGCTGGTTCGATCAATTCGATTCCAGTGGTTGTGTCGGCTGTGGACGTTGTATCACTTGGTGCCCTGTGGGTATTGATTTGACGGCGGAGTTAGCCGCTATTTCCGGTGAATCCAACAAAAAGTGAAGTAAATTTTATGCATGATGCTTATTTACCCTATGCAGCAGAAATTGTGGGGCGCACGCAGGAGTCACCAACGATATTTACTTTACAACTGCGTTTTAATGATGCCGAACAGCACAAACGTTATCGTTTTAAACCGGGTCAGTTTAATATGCTGTATTTATTTGGCGTAGGCGAAGTCGCTATCTCCATAGTTTCCGACCCTGAAATGCAAGGAGAACTGACGCACACTATACGAGCCATAGGTCGAGTGACCAACGCCTTAGCGCAATTAAATGTAGGAGAAACTATTGGCATTCGCGGACCTTACGGACGTGGTTGGCCACTAGAATTGGCCATTAACAAAGAGATCATTATCGTGACCGGCGGGTTGGGATGCGCCCCAGTGATGGGAATGATTAATTATATTATTAAACGTTTATCTCAATACAAAAGTTTAAAAATTCTGCAAGGCATTAAACATAGCAGTGATTTTATCTTCGCACAACGTTACAAAGAATGGTACCTGCTACCCAAAACTGAAATTCATATTTCAGCCGATCAAGCGGATAGCACATGGCCTTTTCAGACAGGTCGTGTCACTGACATGATTGATTCCTTATCATGCAATCCAGAAGATACCCTGGTCATGATCTGCGGTCCTGAAATCATGATGGAAACTGCGGCAAAAGCTTTTTTGAAAAAACAGATTTCTGAGGAATGCATTTATTTAAGTATGGAACGCAATATGGAATGTGCCATAGGCCAATGCGGACATTGTCAATATGGTGGATTATTTATTTGTAAAGATGGTCCGGTATTGAATTATGCACAAATTAAAGACTTGTTAACTGTAAATGGATTTTAATATGAAACTAGCAGTGCATAAATTTACCTCCTGCGACGGCTGTCAGTTAGCGTTTTTAAATGCCGGCAATCTGTTGTTAGAGTTATCGCAACAAGCTGAAATCGTACATTTTGTAGAAGCCGGCATCATTAATCCCACTGCAACAGTCGATATTGCCTTTGTAGAAGGCAGCGTTTCAACACCGGAAGAAATACAGCGCATCAAAACCATCCGTGAAAATACCCGCTATTTAATTACCATTGGCGCTTGCGCCACCGCTGGCGGCATTCAAGCTTTAAGAAACTTCGCTAATTATCCCGATTGGGTTGCTAATATTTATGCTTCGCCTCAATATATTGATAGTTTAGCAACCTCTACTCCCATTGCTCAGCATGTGCATGTTGACTTGGAATTATGGGGATGCCCTGTGAATACTGAACAAGTATTTTCTGCAATTAAATCCTTACTATTCGCTGCGAAACCTCGGGTAAAACGTGGTTCAGTCTGCATGGAATGCAAAAGACTTGGGCTTGTTTGTGTGCTGGTTTCTCAAGGTAAACCCTGCATGGGTCCGGTTACCCAAACCGGTTGCGGTGCCTTATGCCCAGGCACGAATCGTGATTGTTATGCCTGTTACGGTCCTAGCGAAAATCCGAATCCGCGCTCTTTAGGTCAATGGTTTGAACAATTAGGTTTTACTGATGGTGAAATTGCACAAAAATTTCACCACATCAATAACCAATCTCCAGCTTTCCACCAAGCAGGAGATTATTTTAAAGGCATAAGGATCATCAGAGAGTAAACCTATGCGCAAAAATAATGTAACGATAGAGGTACCCGTCTTAGCCAGAGTCGAAGGTGAAGGCGCATTGGAATTGCAAATCACTGATGGAAAAATCTCTTCATTGAAATTACGAATTTATGAACCACCACGTTTATTCGAAAAATTTCTGGAAAAAAGACCTTTTAGTGATGTCCTAGATTTTGTAGCACGAATTTGTGGAATTTGTCCCGTTGCTTATCAAATGTCTGCTGTACATGCTATTGAAAGCTGCTTTGATATTCATCCTGATGCTTGGGTACGCGCTATGCGCCGCTTATTCTACTGTGGAGAATGGCTAGAAAGTCACAGTATGCATATCCATTTTTTGGCTATCCCCGATTTTTTCGGTTATTCCTCTGCGCTGGATATGGCTAAAGATTACCCCAATGAAATTAAACGCGGTTTACAATTGCAGCACATGGGCAATGCCATCATTTCATTACTGGGAGCGCGCTCGGTCCATCCCGTTGGCGCTTGTGTCGGTGGCTTTTATCATGCACCCAGTGTCGCTTCCTGCCAAAAATTATTACAGCAAGTTGCAGAATCTCTCGAATCAGCACGTCAACTCATCCATTGGGTTGACAGTATAAGTTTTCCTGATATTGCGCATGAATTCACTTGTGTCTCTTTAAGACATCCCACTGAATATCCTATGAATGAAGGGCAAATTATTTCTAATAAGGGTATGAATATCTCTATTGAAGATTTTGCTGATTACTTTCAGGAGCTTCAGGTGCCTTATTCAAATGCTTTACATTGCAAACTACAAGACGAAACTTATTTAGTTGGTCCTTTAGCCCGCTTAAATAATAATTATGATCGCCTACCTGAAGAAGTTATCGATTTATTGCGCACATTAAATATTCAATTTCCAAGCTACAATATGTGCCATAGTATCTTAGCGCGTAGTATAGAAATTTATTATTGCCTGCTAGAAGCTAAACGCTTATTAGAAAATTATGACTACCCCACACTGTCTAAGACCGAGGTTTTGCCACAAGCGGGCATCGGTTTTGGTTGCACTGAAGCACCTAGGGGCATGCTGTGGCACTCTTATGCCTTCGATGAAAATGGTATAGTACAAAAAGCACGCATCGTTCCACCCACCAGCCAAAACCAAGCGAGAATTGAGCAGGATTTACAGTATACACTGGAAAATTATGGCTTAGAAAAATCAGCAGCTGAATTACGCTCTTTTAGTGAAATGCTAATCAGAAATTATGATCCTTGCATTTCTTGCTCGACGCATTTTTTAGATTTACGCGTAAAACGGTTATGACTCCCGTTTGCATATTCGGCATTGGCTCGCCTTTTGGGGATGATCGATTAGGTTGGGAAGCCATTGAAATGCTAAAACAACAACCCGCTATCTCACAATTAATCCCGCAGGTGATGCGCTTAGAAACCTGCGATCGCCCCGCTTTGCGACTATTACATCAATTGAATCAAGCAAAAATTGCCATACTCATTGATGCGATTAAGAGTGAAACAACTTTAGGTACCCTGCAGGTATTTTCAAGCGAGGCTATTTTCAACCTCAACCCAGCATTTTCGACTCATGGGCTAGGCATTAGTGAAAGTTTAAATTTAGGCAAAACCCTAGGAATCTTACCAGAAGTCACGGTTTTGTATGGCATAGAAATTAATGAAATCACATTAACTTCAGAATTGTCCAGCATTATAAAAACGACTCTGAAAAAATTTGTTAATTTATTAACCTTAATAAAATGGCAAGAACTGGTTGCAATGGAGAGTAAAGAAGAACTATTTAATTTATTAAACTTATATGTAAATATGAAATGAGCACAAATTGCTAGTAATTATTCCCGAGTTTCTCGAACTTTATCTTCCGATTCCGGCCATGTTGCATACTGCGGCAAACCGTCACAGATACTGTACCAAGGTGCTTTAAAATCTACAAAAACGTTGGCCTCTGGACGAACTCCGGGGTCTTGCTCTAATCCACCTAAAGGCAAACCCACGACATCAGGATAATCTTTATAATAACTTGCCAAAGATGAACCACAAATTGAACAAAAAGTTTTAGTCGATTTTTCAGAAGATTTATATCGAGATAAATATTCCTCACCCTTAACCCAGCGAAACTGGCTTTGTTTGACTGAAGCACGGGTACGAAATGCTGCTCCATGCCAACGCCGACATTTAGAACAGTGGCAATTATAAACTGGACCTAACTGGCCAGTAATTTCATAAGCAATTGCCTCGCATAAGCAACGACCTGTCAGTTTTTGCATATTGTTTTTCCTGTAAATAAATTTTTGATTAGTGCGCTGAAGAAAAAATCCACTCTAGAATGAGCTGTCATCTGCTTAATAACAGCTATATTAAGCTACAGACTTTCCGATTTGAAGGGAAATAACTTAGTTGAGCTAATTAACGACAGATCCTAGTAGCTAACAGACCTGCTTAAATACGACAACCACTTCCAAAAAAGCCAAGATCTTGACAAGGCTGCATTTATGCTTTATTCCATCTAAATCAAAAAATTGTCTAGTGCTGAGGGATAACTCACTCAGTACTAGACAAAAAAACACTCCTGCCACAAGCACTGTCTTTCCCGCGCAGGCGCACTAGGTCCGGGGAATAATTTTTTTTGGTTAGTAGCACCTCCTTCTCCCCTTGTGGGTGAAGGAGGTGCCCGTTAGGGCGGATGAGGGGTGAACTGGGCACAGCTACTCAACTCAAAGCCAACTGCAACTTACCCCTCATCCGCCCTTCGGGCACCTTCTCCCACAAGGGGAGAAGGTGGGTGCCACCCAAAAGTGACTATTTCCCAGGACACTAATGCGCGCTAGCGGGAATCTATCCAAACTATGGCACTGTGCTATATCGCAAATGGATTCCTGCCTACGCAGGAATGGCAGTATTTTTTGTCCAGCACAGAGGGATAACCCATCTACCTAGTTACTATTAATGTTCTCTTAAGAACTAAGTGTAATAATTTTTTTCGCATCAGTCATCATTAAGAACCCAAAGAATATTAAACTCATCCAAATTAGGTATATTTCTTTATGAAACAGAGAAACCAAATTTCACAATCTTCTAAAGAAGAAAAATTAATCGATGCAAAAAACAAATATTATGATGAGGAGACGGATGAGATTACGCACTTAGGTCTTCTTGCTTTCCTATCTACTGTTATTTTGAATATTAATACTTATGAAGACCTTATTCCTGATGATTATCATAGGATGATGTCCAATATACTCCTATTAGGAGGTGTTGGCTTGACCGGTTTTTCTTACTGGCTTAATAGAAAGAAAATGCAGACCTCTGCAAAGGAAATTAACGAGATCGATCGCATTGCACTTGAGAACAGAATCAACGAGCCTGCCATTCTTAGAAATTTAGATATCATTTTGAAACAAAGGGAGGATTTATTATATGAATTTAAATCCTTAAGTGGTACCTGGATAGATAAATTAGTGACTTCTGCTTTGTCTATATTTACATTGGGAAGTTATGCATCAGTCGGGTATCCAGAAGATTTTAACAATAAAGTCATACTAGCCACTCTCTCAACATTGTTCGCTGGCGGAGCAGGCTCTACTTCATTTCTGCTACTAAAAAATCGTCGCAAGAGAACAGATATCTGGAATAAATTAACTGAGTTAGAAGATCGTTTTGAAGAATTAAATCATCAAGTGCGTACAATCAAGAGAAAAGAGATACCAGGCGGCCGTGTAACGCTCAGAACAGTCCAAGAAAAAAAAGACCGTATACAGTCAATATCGCCAGAAGGAACGACATCTATACAAAAACCCTCCGCATCACCATTAACAAAAAAAGATACAGAAAATGCGAGTCAAAAGAGTAAAAATCCTTCAGGCGAGAACCAGAACTCTTCATCTGACAAATCTACTTCAACTAAAGAAAATGATCTTGTCCCTGCACCATCCTCATCAACAAAGCAGACTATAGAGAAAGAAGCAGTAACACCCTCCCCTAATATAACAGCTGTTCCAAGCACTCCCAAGGGAACTTCTTTACCGAATATGCATACTGTGCCAAAAATATCAGAAGATGTTCAGGCCCAATCTGGAGATTCTATTTTCGCATCGCCCTTACCCAATAACCTGGCTCAAGAAGAGAAGAAAGAACCCAGAACAACAACAATACCTCCCCTATCCCCCCAGAACCCCAAAAAAAGCGAGGTTATTCCCTTACCGTCAGAGTCTGTCATCTCTCACAACTTTCGGCCAAATGAAGCTGGATGGAATAGGACTCAGAGAAAAGATAATATAGCGCGAAAAAAGCACAAGAATAAATCTAGTCATAGAAATTATACTGACACTCAAACATTAACTGGTTTATGTTTTTTTCATGAACCCGATCCGACAACTCAAAAAAAACAAACAAAATTTGTACGAGATCAGAAAATATCATCACCCAAAAAACAAGAAAATCAGGTAAAAAAGCAAATCAAAAAGACTGCCGCTCCTAAAAAGCATCGTGATCCATTGGACGCATTAGAAGGTGTACATTTTTTTGATGAAATTAACCCAACGTCTCAATCAAACAAAACACTCACACAAGATAAGAAAGGTTTTACTAAAGCACCATTACCTCAACAAATCGAACCTCCAGAAATTAGGGCAGAATTATATCCCCAAACAAAAAATTTGGACGAAAGTATCATCGCAGAACAAACCTCTGGAGAGTCAACTATCGAATCAACTACCAATTCGTTACTGTCTGCTTTCAGCACTCAGACAAACACTACCGATATTCCACCACCAAGTTGCGAACCCAATCCTCTTCAACTATCTGACATTAAGAAACCCAAAGACGACGAACAGCAAATTCCAACTAGGAAAAATTTAAACCTCCGAGAAACCGCAATGCAAAATTTGTCTATAGTGTCAGCATTGCAGTCTGTCAGACAAGAATTAAACAACACCAAAGAAGAATTGGCCGATTTAAGTAGAGACATAAAACAGACTACACAAACCTTATCTCAAAACTTTCAACCACTACATGACGAAATCAATCTACTTGATAAAAAATTTAACAGCTTTGACAAAAATCTAATTCCCAAGCGTTTTTCTCTAACAGATTTAAGCGACATAGCCACGCCAAAAGTACGACGAGCATTTGCTGAATTAATTATATTGAAAGCCGAACTGGAAAAACTAGGAGCTACTATGTATTTACACGGCAGTTTTGATGCCAAATGCTGCACCTATCTTTTGACAGGAAAAAAATTAAAAGCCAAAGATATTGATATTGTTGTTGAACTGCCGCCAGGGTTAAGCATTGATGGCTTATTAAAAAAAGTGCCTCTATCAACTCGGGATTTTAGCTTTAAAAAAGTTTCAACTGATTTCATACCCAATCCCAATATTCCTCAATATTGTAATTTTGTCAGCAATGATACAAACTGTAAAAAAATTGACCTTGTGGTTAGAGAAGCAGGTTATACCCCCAACTTTGATCCATTTGATGCCACCAACCACCATACCAATTTTACGAGCAAGGAAGATGATTATGGCCAGAAAGAAATTTATTTTTTCCCTGAAGAATCTAATCTGATGGAATTAAGCGCAAATATTCTAAATGGAATATTTTCTGCACAATTACACAATCCCTTGTATGCGAATAATATAGCAAATTTTATCCCACGTTTAGCAAAATACCTGGTAAGACATGAGAACAAAATGGAGGTGACCGGATATTTTTTCACTCTGACTGGACAAAAAGTGCATTTATCACCTGAAGATTTTCAAAGAGAAATGATAAATTATTTTCGTAATGCACTTGCAATTGAAATGTCGGAGAGCTATCAACATGCTTTTTTTGGTATGAAAAAAATGATTAAAGAAGGCCACTTCACTCATGCTGCAGTAAGAAACCTAATCCTGTCTTTTTGTGCAGGATTATTAGCCGTAAAGCAAAAACTGCCGCACCATGTTAATGACCTTGGGATGATTGCATACGAAGATGTGAGTGAAGATATATATACTTACGCGAATCAGATGACGACTATTTTACAGAGCTATTTCAAAGAAAACCCACAAGATAGTAAATATTTTCAATTAATTACTCGCATACTTTTGTCTGAAGCAGCTGCTAAAATTTGGGATGCCTTTAACAATCATGAAATCACTGCTGGCGTGAAATTGCTGAAAGAATTACTTAACCAACAATTTCCAGACAGCTCCAAACATTCACCTCCCCCACCTGGAGAAAGAACTTTGACCTCCATTGGTGACAAAGACCCACTCGATTTTAACTCACCGACCACGGATATCAAGCTAAAAAAAGATGCAAAATCTGCTTCTCTTCCAGGCAATAATCTCTATAGCAATTTCAATACCAGAAATACTCAGAAGAAACAGGTGGAAACTTTTATCTCTACTCAAACTCCAGCCGTATCTCCAACATCTATGCCAAAATAAATATGATTTTACCTTCAAATGATAGGCCACCTTAAAAAAGGATTGTGCTGGTTTCGTCATATGGACAATGCATTAAAATACTATGCTTTACCAGGAGGCGCTCTCTATTTTGTTAATAATAAACTCACCAGCATCCCCCATTATTTAGTCGAGTCGTTACATTTGGAGAAGGCAACTCGCCAGGGAATTATGGTGGTGGTCGTATTGCTTGAGATATACCCTAGGCGCTCACCTGCTTTTAATTTTGCGGGCGAGCCACCTGCAGTCGGTTGAAAAAATTTGACTGTTTTGTGCTATTTCAAGTTACGTACTGAATATACTCGAAACGCTTGAAATTTAATTATTATGGTAATTCAGCAGGAATTATTTTAAAGAACTTTTTTCTTACTAAATCATGATTCTTCAATATTTTCAGTAAAAATTTCATCCAGATTAGTGGCATCTAGTACTTTGTCGCTCCAAAGCAGTAGGGTTTCAGGGTCGGCTTTAGTAATGCGTTGTGTGATAATTTTAGGAATATTACCGAATCGACGACGGATCTGGCGGGTAAGCATTGCCGCTTCACCAAGCTGCACTCCTTGTTGTACTCCTTGCTGTACTCCTTGCTGTATTCCTTCATCTTTCCACTGTTGAGCTATAGTCATAACTTCACCTTGTAAGTCTGGGGTTAGATGTTGCCGAGCCTTTTGAATTAATAAGTCTTTATCGCCACACTGAATGCGAGCAATGACGTATTTTAGCACGGTTCTATTTAAAGAGACACCGTGCCCACCCTGGATCTCAACCTCCTGAATCCATGGCATAAGGGTCTCTAAAAACTGCTTAAAATCTACTATTTTCCGATATTTTAGTGTAAAAGCGACCAGACCTGAGAGTAATTGCTCTCGCAACACTTCGTCACTAATACGATTAACCTCAATAAGCTGGTAGGGTTTTAGAAAAATTTCCCGCGCCAATGCTTCACATTCACCAAACAAGGGAAAAATTTCTAAGGGGGCATTCCAAAAATCATCACCTGCATAAATGACCATAGGTATGACTAAGGGTAACTTTTTACTTCCGGGGTTTTGTTTCAGATGCAATTCAATAATGCGAATCATATATACTAACAACCGAAATGCCATCATAGGATCTACAGAGCTTTGCTGTTCGATTAATACGTATAAATAAGCAGTTGAATTTTCCAATCTGGAAGAATAAACCAGATCAGCTTCTGTCTCCTTAAATGTAGGATCAATAAAAGTGTCATTTTCCAACTTTAATGTGGTTAAATCCATTTTTTCAAGTATATGCTTAGGCAAATGTGCATTAAAAAACTCTTTAGCTACTGCAATCTCCTCTAAAGCGAGCTTAAAAAGTTTATCATGAGGTTTATGAATATTAGATCCTGTCATATAGCATATTCCTGTCTTTCTCGTTATCAACAAATTAGATATTCGGAAACAATATGAGGAAAATCTTCAAAAAATATTGATTCTGAAAAATACGATATAACCCAACATTAAACAATACCGTAAATGTTCATTATGATGATTTGAGACATATCGAAGAAACTCGACATGGGAATAATTTACAAGCTCGCATCCGGTGATCCATGCGTCTCAAAAAGCTATTGCAAGGGCTACAAGATAAAACTAAACTGTTATGCTTCCCTAAAATAATGCCTAGTAAATAAAGAAAAACTAATTCTTAATAGGATTAGTTTAGAAGGATTGACTCAAATACTTAGATTCCACAAGGATGAATCATGTCATTATTTGACAAACTTATTGGCAAACCTTTAGCAACTAAAGAACAAGCCAAAGAAAGTCTCACCCTATTTAGCGGTGTGCCAGCGCTGGGTTTAGATACTCTTTCATCAACAGCCTATGGACCCGAGGCTGCACTGGCTATTTTATTACCCCTAGGTCTGGCTGGGTTACACTATTTTAGTCTCATTATGGTGGGGGTCATTATTGTCCTTTTTACCCTATATCTTTCTTATCAACAAACCATTGCCGCCTACCCTACTGGCGGAAGCGCCTATACTGTGGCAAGTGCGAATTTAGGTAAAAGAGCAGGTGTATGGGCTGCTATCGCTTTGCTGTTGGACTATTGGTTGAATGTCGCTGTGGGTATTTCTGCAGGTGTTGGGGCTGTTGTTTCTGCATTTCCAGAGCTAGGTGCTTATCGGTTAATCCTGTGTTTAGCAGTACTACTGATTTTAACGCTACTTAACTTAAGAGGTGTTCGTCAGAGCGGCCTGGTGTTGGCTATTCCTACTTTCGCATTTATTGTCTTTATGTCGGTGACCTTCATCATTGGATTAGTTAAAACCTGGCATAGTGCAGGCTTGCCAAATCCGATTGTGGCACCGCCACCTCCTCCTGCTGTGACGGCTAATTTGAGTATTTGGTTATTGCTGGGGGCTTTCGCCAATGGACTTACGGCAATGACCGGCATTGAAGCGGTCAGCAATGCGGTACCCTTATTCAAAAAACCCTCGGTAAAAAATGCCCAACATACCATGACCATTATCATTGGCACCCTGGCTGTATTTCTGCTACTTCTGGCATATTTAGCACCGGCTTATCATATTGTCGCTATGGATGAAACCAAACCCGGTTATCAAACCATTCTGTCGCAAATAAACGCCGCCGTGGTTGGCAAAAACATATTATATTATCTCAGCATGGCCAGTATATTTATCGTTCTGACCTATTCGGCACAAACAAGCTTTATAAGTTTTCCCAGAGTGTGTCGATTGTTGGCTGAGGATTCGTACTTACCGCATTTTTTCGCCGATCAGGGTCGGCGTTTAGTTTATTCAGTTGGCATTGGCGTATTGGCTTTATTATCCGGTGCACTTTTGGTGATATTCAATGGAATTATGCTCAAATTAATTCCCTTATTTGCAATCGGTGCCTTTACTGCCTTTCTGTTTTCACAAGTAGGTATGGCACTGCATTGGTTAAGTCATAAAGATGCAACGAATGCCCAGCTTAAATTGCTAATCAACAGTATCGGCGCTTTGATCACTGCGATAGCCCTTGTCATCATTATAGTGGCTAAATTTAAAGAAGGTGGATGGATAATCTTGGTCGCTGCGTCATTATTAGCTTTGTTATTTAGCATTATTCATCAGCGCTACAGCATAGTAGCCAGACAAGTTGATAAATCATTGCTGTTACAAACAGATAAAATGACTAAACCCATTGCCATTGTGCCCATTGCTGCCTGGGATCGTGTGGCTGAAAAAGCCATTCGTTTTGCCTTAATGATTGCAGATGAAGTCAATGCTGTTTATATCTGCACTGATAAGGAAGAGGGAGAAAAACTAAAAAAAATCTGGTCTCACAAGGTTAAAATCCCTGCCAAAGCGGCTGGACTTAAAGCACCCAACTTGGAAATTATTTATTCACCTTATCGTAGAATTTATCAGCCTATCATTAGATATATTAAAAAGATGTGTCGATCAAATAAAGATCAAGTTATCGCCGTCATTATTCCGCAATTAATTGAACCGCATTGGTATGCAAGATTGTTACATAATGTCAGAGATTTAGGACTAAGGCTGTTCATCTATTTACAACGTGACAAACGCATTGTGCTGATATCTGCGCCTTGGTATTTATCTTAAGGTTTTTATCAAAAGCTATGGCACCCACAGGTCTGTGACCTTTTTTTTAAAAAAAAAGCGAGATAGTTACGGGTAGACATTTCTTTGACAATGTTTTTAGATACCGATTAAAACCAGTGTAAAGCAGGTTCCACCCAATCTGGAATCAGCAACAGATAATGTTCCTTGGTGTTTTTTGACAATCGTTTCAGCAATCATGAGTCCAAGGCCAAACCCGCCTGGTTCAGCAGTTTGGGTTTGAAAGAAGGGAGTAAAAATTTTTTCTTTGTCAGCATCCAGAATACCGGAGCCATCATCTTCGACTTGTATAGTTAAACCCTGACTATCGCATGTCGCAGTAATCTGTACTTGCGAATGTGCATACTTAATGGCATTGGTAATTAAATTATTGAATGCATGACGCATTAATAGCGAATCAAAAGTACCAGTCACATCTGGATCGATGTTGGATTGCAAAAAAATTCGTTTGGGGGCTAACGCAAATTTCTGAATAGCTGTTTGTAACCATTGGTTAATATTCACAACTTGTTTATTTAAAACTACCTCTTTATCACTCAGTTTGACATAATTTAAAAAATCGCCAACTAAATCATTCAAAGTAACTAAATCTTCCTTAATGCTAAGGATATTTCTTTGGATTTTTTCAGATAGTTTTTCATCTTCCAAGTCTTCTATAGCAAATAACATGGTAGAAATAGGCGTTCTACTTTCATGTGCGACAAAGCGGATTAAATTATGCTGTACCGTCATCAAATTTTGAATTTTATTGCCCATTTCTAAAATATTTTCATACAAAGTGTGGAGCGTAGAATGTGGACTAAATTTAGGCGCCGCAGAAAAATCACCATGACTATATCTGTCCGTGATTTTATAGATTTTTTCCAAGTTTCTGCTAAAAATATAAGTTAGCAAAATAATAGCGAGAATGACGATGACAATAAAAATACCCACAAGGATATAGAGTTGATACTGCGGATAAAAAGGATAAGGAATAGGACCGATTTGAACAACTTGTTGACTGTGATCGATGGTAAAATAGGCGAAATTTATTTTACCTGCATGATCTGGTTTTCCTAAAACCAGAGTGCTCGGCGCCGAGGATTGTTTTAAAACAGCAGGTACTCAAGAGTTATTAATATCTAAAATGGATAATGGCACCTTGTAAGCGGAGGAGAGCCGTTGCAAGGTATTTCGCCATTGATTACGCGGAGTATGCTGCAATTCTTGTCGAATAAAATACACCATCCACGCTGATGTTTTTTGCGCCACCCAAGACAAGGGGATATCGCCCAACACCAGTGCTTGATTACTTTGACCGATCCGTTGATATAAAAATATTTCAACCACCCCGTAACCAAAATAATAAATATCACTACTTTTCTTTATCACAATCTCGCCTTGCATTAATTTATTGAGTTCTTTTTGATTTAAATGCAATTGTGAGATAGGCTTTATGGATGCTGTATTTGCATCAAGAGGCTGAGATTCTGTCAGAATAGTCGACCATTGATTTTCGGGATGCGTAGAGAATTCTGATTGTAGAGAATAGAATATACCTTGGTTCATATCCAAAGTAGTCTGCTCAAAACTGAGATAAAATAATTTAGCAGAAATGAGATAAAGAATAAAAATCGAGACCAGACCGATGAGGATAAAGCCGATCATATATTTGAGTAATAGCTTGAACATAATTTTTTAACCCATTTCCTGTCATTAATCAATGCATCAGATCGGTTGCTAAAAAAATTAGATTATTTGAAAATTATAACAAAGAATGGGGAAATTTCTCAATTTAATATAGCTGCCTAACCACACCTGAAAACAACCTATAATCATTTAATTCTAAATCTCACCAAAAGTTTCTGATTTGTCTTTTACCGAATTCTAGATATAATGAGTTTTTCCATGGGATTTATAACTAATAGAATAATAAAATATGAGAGATTAATAAATTGGCTGAACAAAAGAACAAAAAAAGAAAAAATCTATCTGAAAATTCTCCAGAAGAGAATCCTAATCCTACTTCCCCGTCAGAATTAAATGAATTTCCAACAATTGATGCTGAATTACTTGTTGAAATCAATAAAGCACCCCTAACTTTTAATTCAATAGTCGTCATGATACAAGAAGGCTTGCTCGGACTTTTGGGAACTTACTGGAATCGTGCTTCACCGAGCCAAAAAAACCTCTTGTTGACCTCCACTGGTGAAATTGAACCCGAGCTTGGTTATACACTGATTGACATAGCGATACAACATAATTGCGTTGGCGCTTTAGACATTTTTTTAAATTATATTGAATCACTTCCCAACAGAGTAGAACTCTTGCAAATTTGTCCCTCAACAGGAAAGGATGAAGGTTTAACACCCGTAGCTATGGCAGTAGCCTATAATCAACCAGCCTGCTTAAGAGCAATAAATCAAGCTGTTAACAAAGAGGAGTATTTTACTTTAATTAATGCCTTTTTAAAAAGTGGACAATATAGCGGGATGACTACCTTAGCGATGACAGTAGAACTTCAAAGAAATAGATGCTTAAAAATAATTCTTAATGCATTTACCTTAGAGCAAAGATTAAATGCCATGCGAATTTTTCAAACAGGCGGCAAATTTAAAGGCTGTGACCTGATAGCCATCTCCATATTATCTACGGATGCCAATTATTTCCGTCTATTATTATTAAACATGGGTATAAATTCTGTCTCTCAGCTGTCTTTATTATTTAACACTTATCAACAAGGAAAATTCAAAGGCTTAACCTCTTCTGCGATTGCAGTATTAAATGAAAAATGGGATTTTCTCTATGTTATGTTACGCGCCTTTCCCTATCAAGCGCAGAGAGATAAACTGCTTGAAATCCCCCAAGGAGCAGGGAACTCGGGAACCTCTTATGAAGGATTAACCGTAAAAGATATTATTTCAGAATCTAAAGATCCTGCTGTCCATCAAAAGATATTAGAAAAAGTTTCTGAAGGGCTCCGGGATAGCACATTTATTTTATCTCCATCCGCTTTTTTTGGGAAAACTGGAAAACATCCAACGACACTAGGACCTTCTGGTGATAGCCTGGATAAAAAAGAAAGCAGTATGAATTCGAGTTTAGTTTAGATCTTCCTTGACTTATTCCGCCATAATTAAAATCCGATTCGCTACAAGTGCAGCATTTTTTTTAGCCGTCTCGACATCGTCTGCGTAGGCCAAGGCAACTCCCATACGCCGCTTCACAAAAGACCGAGGTTTGCCAAACAAGCGTAAATCGGATTTTGGCACAGCCAAGGCTTCCGCTAAATGCGTGAATAACAAACTATCTGCATCTTTGCCGCCATAAATCACATGGCTGGCACCCGGTTGTTTGAGTGTGGTATCCACGGGTAAGCCTAAAATAGCTCTGGCATGTAATTCAAACTCATTTTGGTATTGGGTAATCATGGTGACCATGCCAGTGTCATGAGGACGTGGACTCACTTCAGAAAACCAAACTTCTTCACCTTGCACAAATAATTCTACACCAAATATACCCACACCCCCTAAGCGATCTGTCACCGCCCGCGCAATCTGCTCTGCTTTTTCCAAGGCTGAATTGGACATGACTTGCGGCTGCCAGCTTTCTACATAATCTCCTGCGACTTGGCGATGACCAATAGGCTGACAAAAAGTCGTGGTTATTTTGCCTTCAGCATTGACAGACCTGACCGTTAATAAGGTGATTTCAATTTCAAAATCAATCTTAGACTCAACAATGACTTCACATTTATTAACCCGACCGGCTTGGCTTGCATATTGCCATGCTGTAGCAATGTCTGCTTGTTGCTTCACCAGTGATTGACCTTTGCCCGATGAAGACATGACAGGTTTCACAAAACACGGATAACCGATAGCCGCGCAAGCTGATTCTAACTCGGGTAAGTTTTTGGCAAAACGGTAATTGGAGGTGGGTAGTTTGAGCTCTTCTGCGGCCAGACAACGAATACCACCGCGATTCATAGTTAAATTCACTGCCTGTGCATTAGGAATAACCGTTGCGATGCGTTGCTTTTCTACATCAATTAATACTTCAGTCGCAACAGCTTCAATTTCTGGAATAATCCATTGCGGTTTTTCGATGTTAATCACGTTGTATAATGCATCTGCATCAGTCATGGTGATGACATGCGAACGATGCGCCACTTGCATTGCCGGAGAATTAGCATAACGATCTACCACGATAGTCTCAACACCAAACCGCTGCAAGGCAATAACCACTTCCTTGCCAAGCTCCCCTCCTCCCAGTAACATAGCCTTACACGCATTGGTAGATAAAGGTGTTCCAATTTGAGTCATTTCAAGCACTCCAAATCTTAGTGAATTAATTCTCTGTAGCAACGAAAACTCTGTGGCTGATAAAAAACTATCATTCCCGCGTAGGCGCACTCGTGTCTGGTAAAACTCTGTATCCCCTCTGCCACAAGGGGAGAGAGAATATAGTGCTTTAGCGGACGCTTGTGATAGAACATTTCGGTTCATCACTTACGAAATGATTTTGAACAATATAACATAGAGTTTAGAGTCAATGTCATATAGACTCAACTCCAAATTAAAGGGCAATTATCTATGAAAAAAATAATAATTAGTTTTGCATTAAGCTCTGTAGTCTGCATTGCTTATGGAGAGGTTATTCCGCTAGTGAATATTAACAATTGTACAGATATAGCAGACAAATCCGAACCACCAACTGTTTGTACAACATATATTTTTGCAGCTAATAATAGAATCGTTAAACAAGGAGATATATTTAATATCACCTGCACTTTTGGATCTGGATTAAATAATCCTGATAGCCTGATACCCGGTGACGTTCAAGCCATGTTTGTTTCCCCAGTGGAAATAACCAATGACACCTCCATGCACCCTAATGAATGGAATCCTCTTCATACCCAAGGTCTGTCTTCAGCGACCTTTACCTGGACTGGAAAAACAACTGAAAATATTTCTGGAATTGAGTTTGGGATTAATTTTATTGCACCGGATAATCTGCGAAAAAATCCTCCACAGACTGTGAAGATCAGCTGTACAAACACAAAATAAATTGCATTTATTTCTGCTGTTTTAGTTCTTCTAAGCCAAAACACTGAACCAGAAAATCAATCATACTACGCAACTTCGCCGTGGGACGGGTGTCCGGCGCATAGATCAAATACATCGGTGTCGGCTTAAATGACCATTCCGGCAAAACATGTACCAGGCGACCTCTGGCGATATCGTCGACTAAAGACATTTCAGGTTGCAGCACAATGCCTGCTCCAAGTAAGGCTGCAGTACGCAAAGCACTCCCCTGGTTTGCACTGAATCTACCCTTGACTGTGACTTCATATTCCACAGCATCGGGTCCGATCAAATGCCAACGGTCGTGGCGCCGCCAATAGGAAAGTCCAAGGCAACTGTGCATCTTTAATTGCTCTGGATGTTCTGGTTGCCCATATTTGGTTAGATAATTGGGCGCTGCCGCCAGTATCCGGCGATAGGGACAGAGCGGACGGGCGACGAGTTCAGTTGCGTCAATTTCACCAATTTGAATACCTAATTCGTAACCTTCGTTGATTAGATCGGGTACGCGATTATCTAAAGTCAATTCAACGTTAACCTCAGGATAGCGCAGCAAATAATCTATCAATACTGGGACAAGATTCTGATTGCCAAAACCGACCGGCGCTACCAATCTGACCAGCCCGCGAGGACTAACTTGTAACTCAGATGCGCTTGCCTCAGCCAGCGCCACCTCAGCCAACGCCTGCTTACAACGTTCATAATAGAGCTGACCTACCTCTGTGAGATGCTGTCGCCGAGTGGTGCGATGAAGCAATCGGGCTCCGAGTCGCTCTTCGATCATTCGAATATGTTTAGCCACCATGGTCGATGAGACATTGCTAACTTCCGCAGCTTTCGTGAAACTGCCGCATTCAACCACCCTCACAAACATTTCCATGCCTGCCAATTTACCCATGATTAAGAACCTATAGGTTTTAAATGATTCAATCTATCACATATTTATTCCTTTTTACATCTAAGTAATACTGCAGACACTCAATCCTGAGTGTCACTGAATTAAGGAGCTATCATGCCTATATTACGTTTAGAAATGCATCCTGGTCGTACGCTGGATCAAAAGCGTGCGTTTGCTCGTGAAGTAACGCGAGTAGTTGTTGAAACCCTGAGCTGCCCTCCAGAAAGCGTGGACGTGGTGATTAGTGAAGTCGCCCGCGAAGACTGGGCAAAGGCTGGCAAATTGGTTGCGGATAAATAGAGTATACCTCTATGCGGCAGTCTCTTTACTATTTTTATTCATGTTTTCGTAGAGCCTTGTTAAACAAAAATCAGTTTCCATACTAAAAGCCAATTAGTGCGTCACTTCGCTGATAATGAACTATACGGATAAGCCGAGGTCAAGCTGAGTACACCAAAAATTAAAAAAGCCCTTCCTTAGAAGGGCTTTTTGCTGTTTGTTACTAGATACAAATTATCTATGTGCAACCGCATGGCCATGGCCGTAATAGATATTGGTTTTACCTACGCTTTTATGACCATACCCAGGATGGGCATTATAGTTGTAGGGATGAGCATAAACATTACCGCGGGGTGAAGTGTAATAATGTCCACCGTGTGGACCATTGTATTTGGTGTAATTTGGATAATTGTAAACGTTTGAATAGCCTGAATGATAGTTATTATAATAATAATTCCCACTCGGGTATCCATAATATCCTACGTGGCCATAGCTATATCCCGCATTAATACAGACAGGAAGATTGTGAGCCCAGGCTAAGGAACAAAAAGCTGCCTGGCTTGGATACCAAGTTTTACCATAATAAAAACCGGCAGCACTAGCCAGCGGAGCCAATCCTAGCAAACCAACCAAAAAAATAGCTGTTTTAAGCAAATGTGAATGTTTTTTTCCCATAAATGATTCCTCCCTTTACAAATTGATTTATACTAGTATTATAGCATTTCTTAAGTTAAGCTGAGATTTCTCCGCTCTTTTTAAAGATATTGATCCCTAATATCTAAAATTACTTGCAGCCAGTAAAAAATTATCCAAACCATATCCCGATAATAATGAAATTCCTATGGGGATACCATTTTCAGTTTGACAAGGAATGCTAATTTGAGGGCAGCGTGAAAAACCTGAGATTGCATTGATTCCTAAAGCACGAGGATAATATGATCCCGTGGCGCGAGCTTCAGGGTCCTTACCACTGGACTTTAGCCAATTATGCCGCTAAAGCCAGCTGATAAATCAAAGCATTAGCCTGATTGGCCGTAATTTTTAATAAATCACTCTCATTTTCAGACTTTGAAAAATACTTTTTGGTCAAAATTGATTTTCTGACCAGCGT